>DAOUVA010000159.1 GCA_030667885.1 Phycisphaerae bacterium | reverse complement strand
GAAATATTATCTTGGAGAATATATGCTGGCCACTGCCACTGCCACTGCCACTGTAGCTGTAGCTGACCTTCTGAGGCCGTCAGAGAAAATCTCTGCCGCCATTTATGATATTACTCTGATTATTGGCGGTTCTTTGCTCATTGCCTTGTGTGCCCGCGTTACGGTCCTGCTGCCTTTTAGCCCCGTTCCTGTTACCGCTCAGACCTTTGCTGTGCTGATGATAGGGGCATTGCTTGGCGCGAAGCGCGGCGGCCTTGCCGCTCTGGCATACATAATTGAAGGTGCCATGGGCCTGCCGGTCTTTGCACTCGGGGGAGGTTTCGCCGTACTGCTGGGCCCGACCGGCGGGTATCTGATTGGTTTCATACCTGCCGCTTACTTAACTGGATTCCTGGCCCAAAAGGGCTGGGACAGGCGAATCGGCACAACCGTTTTGGCGATGATTTTCGGCAATATTGTCATTTATACTTTCGGCTTGCTCTGGCTGTCCCGCTTGATGGGCATTAGTAAAGCTGTCCCGGCCATGGGATTATATCCTTTCATAATCGGCGACCTTGCCAAGATAGTATTAGCGGCCGCTGTTCTGCCGGCCGGCTGGAAATTACTTAAATATGGCGGACTTGACGGCAAAAGACGATAAATAAAAATAGATGAATTGTTAATATTCGTTTAGAATTAAAATTATTGGGGAATAGTGTAACGGTAGCACGACTGACTCTGAATCAGTTAGTTCAGGTTCAAATCCTGGTTCCCCAGTTTGCTTTGAGGTTGTATTTTTGACATTGACCTCAAGCCTGTTTTAAGTAAACCGCTTTTCGGTGATATTCCAGCCGAAGCGAACTTTTTTTCAAGCCGGAGGTTATTTTATGAAGACCGTTATTCTCTGCGTCGGTATTTCTGTAATGTTTTTGGGCATAGCCAATAGTGCTCCCGGCAATGAAAATGCCCTTGCGAGAAAATACAAAGGCGATAAAGGCATCGAGAACGACTCCGATGTGATATTTGTCGAGAATTTTGAGGAAGGTCCCTTAGACGCCGTAAAATCACGCTGGGAGAGCATTCAGAATATCGAAATTATGTCACTTTCCACCGATATACCCCAGGGCGGTGCCGGCAAACATTCACTTCTAATGACGCACATTGGCGGAAAAAGCACCGGCGCCCATTTATACAGGCGTCTCTTGCCCGGCTATGAACAACTCTACGTTCGTTTTTATGTAAAATTTGATCCCGGCTGCTACCCGATACACCATTTTTTCCACGTCGGAGGCTACAATCCTCCAACCTCATGGCCTCAGGGAGGTGCCGGAATTCGCCCGGCCGGCAGCGAACGATTTACCACCGGAGTCGAACCGTTCGGCGATAAATGGCGATGGGATTTCTATTCCTACTGGATGGATATGAGGTCTTCGCCCGACAAAAAATCCTGGGGTCACGACTTCATCAACGACCCCCGCCTTAAAGTCGAGCGGGGAAAATGGATATGTGTAGAGTTGATGATGAAAATGAACGCCCCCGTCACCGAAAGCAACGGCCAGCAGGCTATCTGGATTGACGGTAAGCCCTGGAGCAGGGGCGGCCAGATTGTAAGTCATCTTGGAAAGGGATTTCCAAAGGGCAAATGGATATGGGACAGCTTTAATCCCGATCCCGAAGGTGTGCCCTTTGAGGGCTTTCAATGGCGCAGCACAGAGGAATTGAAGTTGAATTTCCTCTGGGTACTGCTCTATATCACCAAAGCGCCGCCGGGCCACGTCAGCAGGGTATGGTTTGACAACATTGTCGTCGCCAAAAAATACGTCGGCCCGATGAACCTTTCTCGATAAGTATCTTTAACAATTACAAATCGAACTCAGCGATAATAGGCACGTGGTCGCTCGGGCGCTCTGCCAGGCGTATTTTTTTGTCTATATAGCAATCAGTGCACTTTTCTGCCAGGGATTCCGTAGCCATTATATGGTCTAAACGCCAGCCGATATTTCGCTCAAAGGAATCTTTTCGCCTGTAATCCCAGAACGTATATTCCCCCGACTTATGGCAGTGCATTCTGAACACATCGACGAACCCCCAGCGAACTACTTTTTCAAGTGCCTTGCGGACCTGCGGGTGAAAACAGACATGCCCTGACAAGTTTGCAGGGTCATAAACATCAATTTTCTCCGGTGCTACATTTAAATCTCCTACCCAGATTACAGGCTCGCCTGGTTGAAAATTCTCTTCAAAAAACCTCAGCAAACGGCCGAACCACTCCAGCTTATATTCGAACTTTTCAGACTCCGCCGAATAGCCTTGTGGTATATATGTATTAACGATATTAACGCCGTTAATTTCCGCCTTAATCAAACGGGCTTCATCCTTCGGCTCATCATCGAAACCGCATTTAACCTTTGTAATTTCATTTCTGCTGAGAATTGCCACCCCGTTATAACTTTTCTGCCCCTTAAAGACACACCTGTACTCTGTCCCGTCAAAAGCCCCGATTGGAAAATCATCATCCTGAACCTTGGTCTCCTGAACGCATAGAATGTCCGGCTGGTTCTTATCCAGCCACCCAAGGACAATATTCATCCGGGCGCGTATTGAATTGACGTTAAAACTGGCTATTTTCATTCGAAGTACCCTTTTTCCGGCAAATAGAATTGACTCACCTGATAAATTTTATAAATAGCTTTCAATGAATTTGCCGATAATAAATATAATATTATCAGAAAATATGTCTTTGTTACAGCCATATTCCGCGGTATTGCCTAATAAAGGTTTATCGCAGATAAAGGAGAATTTTGTAAAATGATTAAAAGAATAATTCTCGGGCTTGCTTTATTTATTTTAGTCTTTTCTTTGGCAAGCTGCCAGACAGTCCAGGGTATAGGTAACGATATTACGTGGATGGGCAAGGCGGGAGCTGAGATTATGGAAAAATAAACCAATTTACAAGTTCGGCCATTCGAGTCATTTGTTCCAGCTTATCATCGTTATAGGCCTTTGCATTATCGGACAATAGCTTTTCGATTCTACAGACGGCAGAGCGTTTTAAATCGAAAAATGAGGTTTTTCTTTGAGGTTCCGGGCCATCAGTTGGTCCTCTTTTCCTTCCATAAGGGATTTCCCGATACGAGCAAGAGTGGTTTGCCTGATACTAAAAACAGGTTCCAGCCTGATTTACAGAAACTCCGTCTTTGTTAGAATGTGTATAAGATTTAGGTCAATATGTGAAAGCCGCTGAAGTAAGCTCATATCTCAGGAATCTTTCACTTTCCAATAAAAAAAAGACCTTGCTTGTGCTTGGTGAAGCGTGCACCCATAAGAGATGTGCAGATATTTACAAGCAAGGCCCAAAATTTAAGATTATTAATATCTCACTTTTAGGTTGAGTTACTCACAATCAACCCCTCGCATTATTGGCCGGTTTAAGCATATGGTCTTTGCCGTTGCGTTGTGCCGATCTGATCAGCTAACACCATATCTGTTCTTAAGCCATATAATACGTTTCACATACAATATAGACGCTTAAAGTGCGGATTCATTACATTATTTTTTCAAAAAATATGTAAAAAATCTCATGATTTCATAGGAACGAGCTTTTTTTGCAAATAAAGCTGTTTAAAAAAAAAGTTGTAGCCTTGACAGTTGACTTGTGAGAAACGTTGAATTGAAAAATGAGGCGGGGGCTGTGGATTGGCTTTGGTAATATAAAAAAGGCTTGCAGAGATAATAATCGCAAGTCTCAAGCAGCTTTTTTTCGGATGTAATACTGATATAGAAAGCAGCAGAACGCCCCTGTATCCAAAAAAAAACAGCGATATTCTCGAATTTTGTTCCTCGGTTAATATAAGTTATATTTTATATATGAGGATGCTGTTGAGTATAATTCTGGCCTTAATAATGCTGTTTTTTCTGGGGTGCCACAGCTTTATAATTCAAACGAATTCTGATCCACCACAAGATGATCATATTAATACCAATAAACAGGATTATGAAACTCATGTTCAAGGCGGGGTCCCCCGTATCGACTCATTAGGAATATGGGAATGCTATATGGAATCCTACACGAATCCGTCATGCAGGTTCTACTTTGATAATGGTAAGCTCAAGAGATGGGGGCATTAAGTAGGTCAGCAACTTCACTCAATTCATCCTAAAGACTTGTCTGAGATTTCCCACAGAACCTCTCTCAGAAGTATCCTGGTGCTCTGTAATAGCCAAACTATGCGCAAGCCCCCTGCTTTAGAGGAACAGAGAAGAGAAGTGAATTAAAGAGGGGGCTTAAATAAACAGCATCCATGGTTGCTACCATCATTTGCTAACAATTCCATAATACACTATTTACACACGTCAAGCAAATAAGGAAATTCCTCAGCTGGGGATTCTAAATTCCTCGCTTCAGGATAGCAAAAGGATTGCCGCTGCCTGGCATCCGGGGTTAGAGTTAAGTTCTGATGGTCAATAAGTGCCGGTTATACCGCTAACGGCATAAAATGACCCCTGCGGGTCGGAGGAAAGGGAAAAGCGAGATTCCTGCAGGGGTTTGAAGGTTAAGAAGATATTTTTTTATAAAAGCTAATTTACAGTGTTCTGCATCTTCTCAAATAAGTGCCAACTATTAAGCCTATGGTGCCGGTAATCAGTGCGCCTTTGGTTGGGCTTCAAATACTAATCATAACGGGGATCTGAATAATTGAGCAGTTCTTATCAGGCCCCGAAACAAATAAAGGCAACAGAATATTTTGCGTCTTTTTCATTGCCCCGCTTATTTAGTTTACATACTGTCTATCTCAGTATTAGTCTTAATCTTGTTCTATAATAAGTATAATCTTATTTATTTAAATCAGGGCTGGCCCTGTTTTATCTATAGGGGAATGCCCTACGCCCCTAACAATGTAGATAAATGCACGGGAGGGATATTATAGAAATCGAAGATTGAAGGGATTTCTTCCGTGCGGATAATTATGGATGGATGATTAGCCTTCCTAAATGGCCAAACTCAAACCGAAATTTATATAGGTTCCCTGTTGCTATATCAACTGCTGCGTACTTTGCGGACTCTGGCATCCCGCACTGTCAGTATCACCAGCACTATGACGAATCCAATATACGGCAAGAGAAACTCGACGATATTACCTTCGCCTCCGGTCGAGACTGAGCAGCCGCCTCCGCCACCGCCGCCACCGGCAGCAACGGGTGCACCGCCACCTACACCAAATGCGGTGAAATGAGTCGTGTTAAATCGAACAACATGGACATCAGGGGGCAAGCTGAGATCTTGCAAAATCGTCAAATGCTCGACATTGGTTATACCTTCCCGGCTCCAGGGTGATCCCGGCGGCAGAATGCTTGGATCGTAAAAATAAACATTATATGCTGCGTGGTCCGGACAGTCTGCGGCCGCGTGCGGAATGGTTATAGTTACAGGTTGAAGGAATTCAAATCCACTCGGGCTGAATTCGTAAAATACACCAAAAGCCCCGGCCGGTGGGTCTGGGGGATTATGCAATATGGCAATTTTAATCTCAGTATCTACAGGAAGCGATCCTCCGGGAATCTCGATTTGAACATCGTCTTCATCGTCAATATTATCCGTGCTTTCATTGATTTGCACTATCTGCACAGTCGGAATAGCGGCCTTTACTGTTTTTGACACCAGAATGTCCCCTGTTGAGGTTATGGCAGCACCATAGATATCGTTATTTCCTTCTCTATTGTCCACCCAGACTATAAACGGAATACCATCTATATTTGTGCCAATGACCGGAGATGTCTGTGCAAATGTTCCAATATCATCATTAACAAGGATATTGGTCCCGAAGCCTGATCCGTCATTCTCTACATAATAAATATCCGTATCTGCATTACCCGATACGTTGCGGGAATCCTGCCAGCACGCAAACACCTTTGCCTCAGTGGCCGCAATAGACGGGAAACTTTGGTACGTTCCGGGTTCATCAATAATAGAGGTGCCATCATCAATCGGCAGGTTGCTGCCATCTTTACCGTAGAAGATGTCGTCAGAACCGTTGTCGTCATCAACCCACAATAGATGTATATCTCCATTGGATGTCGCGCCAACAGGACTCAACTGATTACTGTTAGTTTCAACAAGCGGATTAGTACTCCATGAAGAAATGAATTTGGCTCCATAGATGTCCGTGTCAGTATTTCTTGCGTCAGTCCAGAATATATAGGCAGTGTCGTCAGATAAATCTATGATAACGGACGGTTCAGTCTGGTTATCGGCTGCCGATGCTATGAGTGTCGAAGTCCACGTAGTTGCATTAGAAGAAGTTGCTGCCCAAATATCTTTATCGTCGTCTCCTTTACTATTATCCTCCCAGGCAATATATGCTTTATCGTTTCCGTCTATAGCAATGGCCGGCGATTTTTGACTGCTCTTATTATGAGGGTCATCACTGTTGACCTTCACTGGATTGGTCCAGTCTGTTCCGTTTATTGAGGTAGAGGCAAATATGTCCCAGAAACCATTTGGATCATTACCTTGCCAAACCACATATATTTTATCATTACTGTCAATCGCAATAGCAGGATTGAGCTGGTTATTCGGATCGTCAAACACAAGCTGACTCAATTCGAAGGCGCTTCCACCTTCCGGCAATTTACCGATATAAATGTCGGAATCGCTGGCAATGACAGCATGCTCCCAGGCTACCCATATATTGCCTGAAGAATCTATCGCACTGTCCGGGTGGTTCTGCGCAAACGCGCCCATATCCGTATTCACCCTGATGTTCTGCCCGAATGTTTGCATCAGGGTAAAGAAAGAATAGGTTTCCGTCATATCGTTACCGGCTTTATCTGTCGCATTTACTTCAGCATCAACCTTTTGCTCGTAATCAAATAAATCAGATGCCTGAAAAACAAACATATAGTCCGTTTCGGTACCAACACGCCTACATATACCCTTTACTGTTTGCGCCATACCTGTTGAATTATAGATACCTTCCGAAGTCTCATTGGCGCCATCGTAAATAAGGTCGCCCTCAACTCGAATTGTAACTGTTCCACCATCGTATTCCACGCCGGAGCCGCCATCAGTTATATGTAACTGAATGATCGTATCCCTCGGGATCTGAATAGAATCCTTTTCGGGTATATGCCCCGTGGTTTCCGGAGGTGCTTCCGGCTCATCATCGGCAATAGTTACAGTCGCATTGGACAAGCCTGGGTCAATAATGTATGAGGGGTTCGCAGTAAGCGTTAGTTTTACTGTTTCGTGACCCTCTTCAACATCGTCGTCAATCACGACTACAGAGAATACAGCGGAAGATTCCCCGGGAAGAATATCTACATAACCCAACAGGGCCATATAATCAGCCCCTGAGGTCGCAGTGCTGCCGCCTGTACCATAAAAGACCCGAATAGTCCCTTTGGTACTTCCTGTTCTGCTTATCTCAAAGAAACCGTTAAAGCCGGGTTCCGCCGCGAGGAAAACCGGTGCCGAAATGGATACCGTTGGTATCACGTTCTTAATTGTTATATCATAAGTATGAGCCTTGCCTCCAAAAGTGGCCGTTATCTGGCAGGATTCATCCAATGAAACAGACGATGTCGTCAGAAAACCGCTGGAATCAATCGATGCAAAGTCGGAGTCCTCGCTCCATGTGGCACTGTTGGTTATATCACTGGTGCTGCTGTCAATGTAGTAAGCTGTGCAGGTATATTGATCGCCCGAATCCTCTTCGACCTGAGTTGGACCGGTGATTATGATATGGTCCAGGCCCGCGGGGACATAATTAATCGTAAGTCTGGACCAATATATGGCTGCTGAGTTAGGAGAATCAAGATCTATCTCAATATTGGCAGTTCCATCTAATAGATTGTCGATATCAGCGGCGCCGAGAATAAAGGTCGTGGTGTGCGATACCTCAACGGGAAAACCGTTCGGGTAGGTTGGCGATCGAGTATCCAAAAATCCCAGACTACTGCCGTCGAGAGATATCTGATGTTCGTCATACGCCAAAACGCCAAACTGCCTGATCTCTAATGTTGCGGAAGTTATTGAAGATGGAGGCAACGGGCCATCAAAACTAAATGTATGTGTCCAGCCCCAGTCCGGATACGAGATAAGGTAACCTGCTGTTGCCCCGCCTGGAAAAAAATTCGGACCAGGAGGGAATGGTTCTTGATTATCAGTGTAATCAAGATAATCTACTATTTGATTTGCCTTTGCTGTGCTGCCGGTTATCAGCAACAATGTAGCGAGAGCACAAATTGCGATTAGTTTTGTTTTCATCATCTTCCTTCCTTTAGGTTCCTTTTTTAATGAAACCTAAACCTCCAACTAACTTGAAACCCTATTGAGTTTCTTGCCTTATTTTATTCGCAGCTATTGTTAGAGTGTCCTGCCTCTTGTGCTTCTTAACAGCCTCACCGGCAAATCCCGGACAATTGCTGCTAAGCTAAGCAAAACTATTGCAGGGACTGGAAGAAATGATACTCCCTCAATCCTTGGTATCCTTGTAGGTTATCTCGATCTCGAATAAGTTTAAATCCGTAAACTTATTGATATAACCTCAAGTATAAACCTCCCGCCCTTGAATTAGCTCCTCTTCCTTGATTGAAAATCACAGAACCTATTG
>DAOUVA010000209.1 GCA_030667885.1 Phycisphaerae bacterium | reverse complement strand
TTCCAGATTCCGAGTTCTTCTGCCAGGGAGTGGATGTTGGGGGACATCATGAACATATCGGGATTTTTCAGATCGACCTTGCCGATACGGCTGCGATTGGCACTACAGGCGATTTCCCCATCTGGAATGCGCTGGGCACACCAGAGTCCACCCGGTTTACCGCTGTTTGCAGTCCATTTCTGGCCCGGACCAAAGATCTCCATGAGCCAGGCTTCTTTGCCGTCTGCTATCGGCAGGGCCACCCCGGCATGGGGAGCACGGTAGTACTGAAAGCCGTATTGCTCTACCATAGCGCCGATTATTCTAATGGCCTGGCGTGCGGTTCGGGCCCGCATCAGACCGTTGGCTATCAAAGAGGTCGTCCAGTGGTTGCTGTTTGGACCGACGACACCGCGCGTACACGCCAGTCCGGCGCGCATGGGCATAAATTCTATAGCAATGCTGAGGCCGTGTTCGTTCATGCCGCCTGTAGTCATATTCTCGACATTACCGCCGAAAATGATGCTGCGATAAGTCTCCTCTACCGGCAGATAGCCCACAAGGTCATAGCCCTTGCGCAGATTGGACAGGTACTCCTGATGCGTCCTGGGTCTGGGGAGATTCCAATACATAGGGAGTTTAGTGCCTTTTGGGTACTTCTGCGCAGGCATGACATAAATCATACCCATGATGTCGCCGTCACACGAACTGCTCATCAGAACCGAACCATCGGACGTCGCTTTTTTGCCGACCAGAATGGTCGAGCATGCAAAGCCGTCCTGTGGAATCAAGGCAAGTGACACTATAAGCCCAATCAAAACGATGAATCTTCTGTATCTTTTATTGATATTGATAACATTCATAACTATGCTCCTTTAGGACTTCAAGTGGTAAGCCTCATCACCGCGAGACCATCTTAAGCTGACTGACTTACTCCACGATGTTAGCAATAGCTCCGTAAATGTCAAGACGAAGCTCCCGCCGGCATATCTGTCAACAACTCCTGGGTCGGTCCCACCCCCCAAATGAAAGCACACAGAGCCGCGCTAAAATAGCCCCATTTTCGCGAGCCGTAAAAACGCCAGAATTCTTTAAATAATCACCTCTTTAAGAATCTGAAAAACACCCTGATTTTCAGGTGAAATTATGACACCAAAATGACTCCACAAATGTTGATTTTGCCTATATCGATTCCGAATAAACGTCATTTTTTGCGAAAATACAGATATTTTTTGAAATTTTACAGATGAAATCGGATTAAGTCTCCGGATGAAAGGAAATATATCAATGATACTCGGTGCGTTAGCCATGTGGATCGTAACCGTCAGGGGGCCGACCGGTTTGATTTCTTTGATTCCCCCGTCCGGCGCATTGGTGTGCGGGCGGGTGGGCGCCGAAGAGTTTAGCCGGAAATTTCTTGATAGTCCAAGTTACACTTGGTAAGATTATCAGTGTCATATGGAGGACATTATGTTTTTTAACTGTGTAAATGAGGAATGTCAGATAAGCCAAAAGGTGCTGACAATAAGAAGCAAGCAGGAAAAAACATATAAACCTATATCAGAAATCTAATACTCTAACACAATGAAAGAGGGATATCTTATGTATAGTCAAAAAGGAGCTGTTTTATGCGGCTTAATTCTGGGTTTGGTTATTGGGCAATTATGCTGGGCTATTGATACGGTGCCGCTGCCTGAGCATCCGCGGCCGGATTTTCAGAGATCGCAGTGGAGTAACCTGAATGGGACATGGCAGTTTCAATTTGACAAGGACAACAAGGGGCTATCGGAGGGCTGGGCTCGCAAACCATTGAGCGATGCGCAGGACATCACAGTGCCGTTTCCGTGGGGATCGAAATTGTCCGGTGTTAAGGATGAAGCTGATATCGGGTGGTATCAGCGGAAGATTCAAGTGCCGCAGGAATGGGATGGACAGCGAGTTTTCCTGGTGATCGGAGCGAGTGACTGGCATACGACTGTCTGGCTGGACGGGAACAAGCTGGGAGACCACAAAGGAGGATATACACCATTTGATTTCGATCTGACGCCATATCTGAAACTGGGAGATAAGCAGACGTTAACAATTCGCGTAGATGATACACCTCATAAGTTCAAGCTGGAAGGCAAGCAGGGCTATGGTCGAGCAGCGGGGATTTGGCAGACAGTTTATCTGGAGGCAAGGCCTAAGGTGGCGATGGAATTTGTGCATTTTACTCCGGATATCGATAAGAAAAAAGTGAACGTACGAGTGATGCTGGATAAGGCGGTAAATGCCAAATGTGAATTTCAGTTGACATTCAAACCAGGCGATCGTTCAAATCCGGTAGTGAGCCATGTTATTCCCAAAGGCAAAAAGGAGATATCATTTGAGGTAGGGATACCGAATGCACATTTATGGGAGTTGGATGATCCTTATTTATATGAAGTGACGGCGACGCTGAAAAATGGCGAAATGGCGACAGATGAAATAGCAACCTATTTTGGAATGCGAAAGATACATATCATGAATCTCCCGGGAACAGATTTCCCGTATGTGGCAATGAATAATAAGCCGGTCTATCTGCAGTTAACGCTGGACCAGGCATATCATCCTGAAGGATACTATACGTTTCCCAGCGATGAATTTATGAGAGATGAGATATTGCGGACCAAGCAGATCGGCCTGAACGGACAGCGGATTCATATTAAAGTTGAAGTGCCGCGTAAGTTATATTGGGCGGACAAACTTGGTGTGCTGATCATGGCAGATGTACCAAACAGTTGGGGTGAGCCGGACGAGAAGATGCAGCATGAGATAGAGTATGCCTTGAAAGGGATGATTAAACGAGATTATAACCATCCAGCCATATTTTCGTGGGTAAATTTTAACGAAACGTGGGGGCTGTTTTCGCGTAAGGAAGGCAAGCGGAGCTATACACCCGAAACACAGAAGTGGGTTGAAGAGGTGTTTCATTTGACCAAGAAGCTCGATTCGACGCGGGTGGTTGAAGATAATTCACCTTGTAATCTGGACCACGTAGCAACGGACATCAATACGTGGCATGCTTATTTGCCGGGTTATGCGTGGCGGGAGAGACTTGATCAGATTTGTAAAGATACCCACACGGGCTCGACGTGGAATTTTATCGGGGGGCGAACACAGGGTAATGAGCCGATGTTCAACAGTGAGTGCGGAAATGTCTGGGGTTATGAGGGCAGTGCCGGTGATGTCGATTGGAGTTGGGATTACCATATCATGATTAATGAATTCCGGCGGCATCCGAAAGTATGTGGATGGCTGTACACGGAACATCACGATGTCGTCAATGAATGGAACGGATACTGGCGGTATGACCGCTCGGAAAAATATACCGGACTGGAAGAGTTGGTGGATGGAATGAAATTAAATGATCTACACGACGATTTTTATATCGCCATGGATCGTGAACTGTGCAGGAAGGTAAGCCCGGGAGAATCGGTATCGGTTCCATTGTTTGCATCATTTATGACAGAAAAGCGAGTCGGCCCAAGGCTCTTTATCGAAGCAACATTGTCTGGTTGGGATTCATTGGCGAGAAAAGAGATTTATTGGAAAGGACAACAGTCAATTAAGTATGAGACATGGATGCAAAAAGAACTGGATCCGATTAAGGTGACAATGCCAGAGAAAAGCGGTTTGGCCATATTAGCGATTGCATTGAAAGACCGTTCAGGCAGTGTTTTGCACAGGAATTTCTGCACATATTATATCTCCGATGGCAGGTCAGTTCGAGATGAGACTATTGCTAAAGGAAGGCAAAAAACCAGAGTGATACGTTTTGCTCCGGCTGAATTTGAAAAGGCCAACTGGTCTTTGAAACAGTGGAATGTTCTGGACGGATTAAAGGTAAATGGAGCGGGTTCCGGATATTTCGAATATCGGATTGCATGGCCGGATAATTTGAAGCCTGCTGATATTAAACAGGTAAGTTTGCGTATGGAATTATCAGCTAAGCAGCTATTCGGAAAAGATAATGAAGGCGCAAAGAAAAAAGACGGCGATTTCATGCGAGGGAAAGGGACGCATGATCCGAGTTCAAATCCGAACTCATATCCAATGACTGATGAGAAGAAATTCCCATCCCTGGTACGGGTGCGTGTTTGTGGTGTATCTGCTGGGATGTTCGATTTGCCAGATGACTCAGCCGATCACCGTGGAATCCTTTCATGGTACAGCCAGAAACGTGATCGCAAGCTGAGAGAAGCAGGATCATATGGCTATCTGGTGAGTGCCCCCATCTCGGCAACCGCGTTAAGAAAAGCACATCAGCAAAAAGAGTTTGTTATTCGACTGGAAGTTGATGAAGCATTACCAGGCGGCGTTGCGATTTATGGTGAACAATTTGGGCGATACCCACTGGATCCATCACTTATTTTTGAAATCAAATAATGGGGGGCCAACATTGCAGTTGTGGGTCCTGCCTTTTCCCCTTGAATCGTCATATTCCGATTGGTATACTCACTTTGGTATGTTGAAATCAAATTTCCTATTAATTCTTATTAGTTTCCCGAAACGCAAATGGTTTTCTTTTTTTGGAAGAATAATATGAGGACATGGCTTTGTACTGTAGTTGTAGTTCTGTTTGTTCTCGGTGGTGCATCAGCGAGTGCTGAAGAGTTCAGCTGGCAGAAAACATATGCAAAGATTTCTTCAACAGGTGACATCGAGTGGTCACCACAGCCATTCAGATTTGAAATGGGGGATTCGATTCGCTATATTGATTATGAGAGGGGAAATGATTCAAACGATGGTTTGACCAAGGATACTCCATGGAAACACCATCCATGGGATCCACAGGCCTCAGGAAATGCGAAACAGTGCGAAGGGATTCACACGTACGTTTTCAAGCGGGGAGTGTATTACAGGGGAACAATTAATGCCCTCGAATCGGGCAAGAAGAGGAACCCGATCCGCCTGACAAGCGATCCGGCCTGGGGCACAGGGGAAGCTGTGGTCTCCGGCGGACACAGGGTCACAAGCGGATGGAAAAAAGGGGCTGAGAATAAGGACATTCCTGAGGCTGAAAAAATCTGGTACATTGATCTCGATTTCGCACCGCGTACCGTATATCTTGTGGAACCATCAGGAAGGTACGCTTCAAAAAATGATAAAATAACACGTATTCCTCTTGCACGGATGCCGAACTGGAAAGTGTCTGACCCGGAGGACGTGAAAAGCGAGTGGTGGCACTGGGACAATCCGGGACATCCCTATTTTCATCTGACCATGGAAGCGGAAACCAGCGGAAAAATCCTTGCAATGGGGAAGGACACAAAGCATATCACAGGCCGGAAAGAACTCTACATGGGCGCAATCATATGGGCGGAGTTCGGTTGGGTTGACGGCACTCCGTATCCCTCATATGTCCAGGGATTTGACGCCGGAACAAGGGCGCTCGGTTTTGATGGGTACCTGGGCAGCGCGAAATCGCGTATTATAAGCAGGAACTTCAGGTATTACCTTGAAGACAAGCCGCATTACCTTGACGATCCTGAAGGCGAATACTGGTTTGAAAAGAATGGAAAGGGCGGAAGGCTTCATATTATCCTGCCGAACGGACAGAATCCGAACACGGCGGTGGTCGAAGCGGGAAAAGAAACCACTCTTATTGAACTTACGGGACAGGAGTATATTGCTGTAAGCGGCCTAACGTTCAGGTTTGCGAATGTGTCCTGGGACCTAACAGAGATTCCGTGGTTATATTCACAGAAATTCAGGCTCAAGAAACACGTCTATCCGGCCTGTATCAGGGTCTGGGGGGATGCTAACGATATAACGGTCGCGAACTGCCGATTCGAACATATCAATAGTGGTGTGCTGATGAAAGCAGTCAATCCGGGTGACCGTATTGACAATATTATTGTGCGTGACTGTGAATTTCGTGAGAGTGAGCACAACGGTATAAGTATTGAAGAGGGGCTTCTGTGGGGAGATACCCTTCCGGACCGGGCGGGCCATCTGTTCGACGTGAAGATCCTGAGAAATTACCTGTACAGGACCGGGCTGCGTTCTCCCCGGGTGGGGGCGGCTAATGCCATCAATGTTGACAACGCGGAGACCCTGGAGATTGCTGGAAATGTCGTATCACGCTCCTGGCATGCCGGAATAAATGTCCGGGGCGCCAAGATAAGCAGTAATGTCAGGGACTGTCCGCTTACCCGTATTCTCATCTACCAGAACAAGGTGACAGACTCGATACGGACAGGTGATGACTGTGGTAATATTGAGACATGGCAGGGGGGCAGCGCGTATGTGTTCAACAATGTCTCCGGTAATCCGGGAGGGTATAGATACGGTCACTGGATGTCAGACAAAACGTCAAAAACGCCCGGAGGCGCACGATTCGGAATGGCATATTATCTTGACGGCGGCTTCAAGAACTACTATTTCAATAATATCGGCTGGGGACTGAGTAATGACATCAGGAGCAGGCACGGCGCCACAACCATGTTTCAGGAGATCATAAGCTATCAGAATATGTTCTTCAACAATACAGCCTACAATTTTGTGAAAGGTACCAGGCGTCAGGCTCCGCAGGCGGGGCGGAACAAGTTCATGGGAAATATCTGGGATAGTATCAGCGACTGGGTGTTCTGGCATACCAAACCTGCAACAACACCTGAGGACGGCAATGAACGGGATGCGGGGAAAATAGAAAGAAATTACGCTCTTGAGACCAATGCCTTTACTGGTAATGTTTTTCATGATATTACGGCGAACTACGGTTCATTCAAATCATCGGGAAAGTGGCATCATACTTTTGAAGAGTGCAGAAAGGTGCTTGAAGAAGTCAAATCGATTGCCTATGACCTCGGTGTTGTCTCGGATACACCTATTATGAAAGATCCCGCGAACAAAGACTTCAGCCTGACTGAAGATTCAGCAGCTATTGATCAGGGTGTAAAGTGCTTTGTACCCTGGCCTCTGTACGCCATTGTGGGTGAGTGGAACTTCTATCCGGCAGGCGATGATCCGACCAGGATAATGGACGAGCACTGGTACATGACACCCTATTACTATGTCAGGGATAATTATTATAAACAGCCAATGTTTCCCCTGACTGGAGTAAATGTCACAAAAGAGAATTATGTTGACGGTCCGCTTGAAGACTGGACAAAGGGGGCGTGTAACTTCAACGGCGAAAACCAGTACGCGGTCTGTCCGAACAGTAAATTGAACAAAACCCTTACCATACCGATCAGGTTCAGATGGGACAAGAACGGCCAGAAAGAGGACAGGAAAATCACAGGTAAGAGTTTCAAGAGCCCTCAGGTATGGGATTCCAATTTCTGTATCGAAGCTTATTTCCAAACAGAATCGAAAGACTGTGTCCTGGTGCAGAAAATGGCCGATTCCGGCTATGAATTGACC
>DAOUVA010000092.1 GCA_030667885.1 Phycisphaerae bacterium | reverse complement strand
GATCGAAATGGCCGACGCGCGGCATAAGCCGGCGCATGCTAGGGCTTAGTCTGGCGCTCCACGCGGAGAGATCGTGCCTGGGAGATCGGCATGGGTCAGAGTTTCGTAGACCAAGTTCCAGACGGCCCTTGGAGCCCCTGGCCGGATTTGCTCCACGATCAGCTTCTGAGTGTTCGGCAAGGCGACCCCGGCCCGGTTGTGGTAATGGTTGTAGCCCACCTCCCACATATCGTACCGGTAGGGAAATGAGGTGTTGTTGCTGCACGTGCCTTGCATCGAGCCGGTGAGAAGCTGAGTGGCCATTAGCTCCATCGCAGCCGTGTATCGCTCCTGGTTCTCGGTGTACACGTCCACGCCTTGATGCCAGGCAACTTCGGCGGTATGGAGAGCCGATCCCAGCGCATACTGGGAATGGTGTCCATTGTCTCGACAGGTCTCTTGGGTCAGGCCATCGATCCACTTGGAGGGATTGAACCAAAACGTCTGCGGATTACCTCCGTCGCCCGCAATCGGCTTGGGCCTAGCGCCGTCGGAGGTCAGATAAAAGTATGCGGGATTCCGGATTCTCAATCGATTGAGACCTTTATTGAATTCCACTTCGTCTTCGTTGAAGACGGAAATCGCCATCATGGCGTCAATTTGTGTCAAATCAACGTTTCCGTTCCAGACGCTCGCCGTGTTCAACTGGGGATAAAAAGCCCTTTTGAACATGGCTTGAAGATTCCCGATCTCGCTTGCGGTCCATCCGGGATAACCGCGCATGATTTCGGCTGCCGGAGCAAAGATTGCCCGATCCAGCCGGCCTGTAGCCGATCTTGTTCGGAGCCAGCGGTGAAGCGTTGCAGGTGCGACCACGAGTTGAGGATCGCGACCGACTTCTTGGCATAGGTCTCGTCGCCCGTGAAATACCACAGGAGCGCCTGGGTGTAGGAAGCGATGGCGTCGTCTCTCGATACGTTGGCGTCATTGTTTCCGGAATTGATGTTGGCCCGCCCATGCGGGCCCCGAGTTGCGTAGCTCGAACTTATGATCTGATCGAACTCGCCTTTCCACGGCGGGGCACCCGCCTGAATCTTGGCCTTCACGAAGTCCAGTTCAGCCTTGGAATTGAGCGCACCAGGGTGGACAAAGGTCATGGCGGAGGCGGATGCTGACCACAATCCGATGGCCACAAATAGTGCTGGCAAATTCTTCATATTGTTCCTTCTCGTTCGAGTTTCACTGGGATGTGAAAAGACAACTTGTTTCAGGATGACTGATAGGACATTTGATCTGACATTTCCCATTTACATGGTTATGAAAAATATTTGCTTCATAGCTGCTGTGCACTGGTTACCTTGGCAGCCGAAGACTCGGTGTCACAGGCCCAGATGAAGCAAGGCGTACTTCAGGCACCGCCTGATGTTGGCTGAACGCACACCGCCACTGTTCTCAGTTGTCTGGTTGCCATTCACGCTAGTAAATCCTTCCACGACAGCGCCACCTCAGACGGGGCCTGGGTGCATCCTGAGAAAACACCGATACTGCCACAAGTTGGGACCATAATAGAGGCAACGCCTTCTCCTGACCGTTCTTCGATCTACAGTTGTCTTAGTAGATAGCGACAGTGTTTCCTGGCCAAGCCTGCTCCCGGCCCAATAAGGGCGGAGGTCAGAGTCACGCAACTGGATGATATGACTGCCGAGAATCAATGTTTGAGCAACATATTGATTTGGGGGCATCTTATCGGTGCGGAATCCAAGCAAATCGAGTTTCCTGCCCACTGTAAGCCGCTTGACGGTCTCAGACAACTCCGGCGCTGGTCCCAAATGGATGTTGAGTTCTTGGCCATGCTTGTCCTTGAGAATCAGATGAGTTCCGAGCTCAGCTTTGCCGGTAGTCTTCTCACATGGATGGGTCTTGATCTCCTGCAGTTTGCCTGAGATGAGGACCAAACGAGGTTTCAGCCTTTGTTGCGCAACACCCTTGCCGTCACCCATCCCCCGTTGCCCTGGAGCAGCCGCCACCCAAATCAGCACGACCAGAGCAGTCACGAGCACGTTAATACCACCACGTCCGATAGCGTGAAGTCTTGTTTTGTCCAGGTTCTTCATGACAATTTCTCCTTTATTAACGATATCTGTTTGTTATTTATCCACACGAGCATGATAGGAACGAGATGCTATGCAGGATTAGACCAGAACTTTGTAAAATTGTTCCGGCAAAAGTAAAAGGAGCGTGGTCTCTTAATTCTTTCAATATTTGCTTAGGCAAAGGTCTGACCTTTGATCAGCTTTAAATGGAAGTTTAATAAAGTTATATTACAGCTTGATAGTAAAGCTGTTGATTATGCGGTTTTACTTCGATTCTTCCCACAGATGACAACTCCTCTACGTACTTAACAGCTTCGTTTCGATGGAGACCAAGACCTGCGGCAATATCTTCTATACAGCAGGGTCTGCGTTTTAGAAGAGTTAGAACGTCTTCGCAAAGAGTAGAAAAATTCTGCTGCTCAGTAACGCCCTGATAATCAGCGATAATTTCCACATTTCCATACAACTGGCTGGCGATAACTTTCAATTGATTGGCCGGAACCGGGATGGCAAAATCTTCAGCTGCCGGCCTGGTCACAGTATTTATTTGCACCTTGTCGGGACATATCAATTTTATGCAATGTGCAAGCATGTTTATCTGGGCCTCCACGGTGGTCACACCGCCAAGAAGGAAAACTTCGAGCCAGTACCTCCCGACGTACTGATCTCGGAATTCTATGAGGCCTTCCAGCATCCTGTTAAAAGGTATGTCCCGGTGAGGTCTGTTGACATATCGGAACAATTGATCACTTCCAGCATCGAGTGACGGAAGGACCAGATCGGCAGCCATCAAAGAATTTCTCACCTCCGGCAACCATAACAATGAACCATTTGTCAGCACTGCAACGGGAATGTCGGTAATTTCCTTAATTTTGCAAATTGCTTCTCCAACCTTTGAGTAAAGTGTTGGTTCCCCCGAGCCGGATATGGTTATGTAGTCAGGTTTGGTGTAAAGTTTGCTTTTGAGTTGTTTGATAACGGTCTCGGTTGGAAACCACGCTTCGCGTTGAGTTATTTTATTAGTTGTTCTTCCCAATTGACAATATATACAGTCATAAGTGCATATCTTGAACGGCACAACATCAACACCGAGTGAACGTCCCAGTCTCCTTGATGGAACAGGGCCATATATGTATTCTCGCTTGTTGCTATTGGTAGTTCGGGTAGCCATAATATAGATTCATTTTCCTCTTACTTTAGGGTAAATTTAAGTCATTTCCGTTGTTATATCCAGTTTTATATCTAATGGATTGTATCTATGCATCATGCTCACTTTTCCAATTAATCTTATTTTTACTTGAGAAACTCCTTTTCTATCAGTATATGTTTTCGCTCTCGTTGTATAATTGTATAGTACAATCATACTCTCAAGTTCCTCTTGAATTAATTTTAGGAGTTCTTCCCCTCTGATTCCTAAGTATTTATTGTTTAATCCCTTAAAAGTAAATGTTCTATCTTTGAATTCATTTATTAAGTAGATTGCTAAATTTATCCCTTTACTTTCCTGATTGACTATATTTTTCTTTCTTTGAATTATATCAGTTAAAAACATTATGCTTTACCTTGAAAACTTCTTTTCTTGCTTTCGAATCGAAGATTTGTAAGAGTTAGAAAATTTTGATTTCAGACTATTGATATTCTCTTGCTTCAAATACAGTTGCTTGTGTTATTATCTTAGGTAAGTTTTCTGTTCATAGAGTTTTACTTGAGAGGTATTCATTATGATTTTTGGCAGAAGCATATTTGTGACTTTTTTCAAAACTTATCTGGGTACCTATCGAACAAGAAAAACATCGGTCATCAAAAGCATCTGAAAACCTTTTAGCAGCATTGGCTCCTGTGCAATGTGCGATGCCAATTTTTTGAATTTTGTACTTTTTGAAGGCCTCTATTGTATTTGCGATTCGCATCCGACTTGCATTCAATAGGTGCATACCACCGATGACGGCGTATATTTTATTTCGGCTTGTTAAATTACTGATATAGTCGAGTGCATTTATAACACCTGAATGGGCACATCCAAGAACAACAACCAATCCCCTGGCTGATTCGATAAATAATGTTTGGTCATCTAACAATTCGTCGGGCTTCTGGCAATGTTCATCAACGAAAAAAGCTCCTCCGACATCCTCAAAGTTATTTGTACGCGGTACTTGTCCGGTTACTGATATTCCAGGAAAAATGTGAGCAGGTATAGCTGTCCAAATAACATGACGCCTCTGAACAGCCTTCTTCGCCAAATTAGATATCCCAATCGATTTCGCCTCAAGAACTTTTTGACTGAACTTTGGCTCAGTTGCCGCTGGATGCAAATAAATCTTTGCTTTTGAAGCAATATCAAGAACAGTCGGCAGACCTCCTGTATGGTCATAATGGCCGTGACTTATCACAATTGCATTAGCTTCGGCCAAATTGATGCCAAGCATCTTTGCGTTTTGGACAAGGATATCACTCTGACCAGTATCGAAAAGTATTCGCTTGTCACCATATTCAATCCAGAACGACAAGCCGTGCTCAGCTAATAAGCCAAACCCAGGCGCAGTATCTTCAACTAACGTTGTTATGCAAAGATCTTTATTCATAGAATCCCCTCCGATACGTCAATCAATTGGGGACGGTCAAGGAATTTGGCTTTAGCTGTAACTTTGACTTGGCCGGCTTGAATAATCTCAGCTTCTAATAGATACAGAGGATGTGAAGATCGTGCAATTCGTGCTGAAACTGTCGCCTCTTGATTTGTTACAACAGGGTGCCGAAACCTTATCGTCATCTCAGCCGTTACAGCTGTTTGACCGCGAGCGAACATGCAATGACCCATTGCACCATCCAAAATCGATGAGATTACTCCACCGTGTAGGACACCCGGGTAACCTTCAAAAGCTTCGTCACACTGGAAGGTTGCTGTAATACATCCATCATTTGACGAGACGAACTCTAAATGTAAGCCCTTGTTATTTGTCGAACTGCAGACAACACAATTAGGGTGGACCCAATTTCGTATATTGGCAGCAGTATTTTGTTGTGTTTCAGTACTCAAGCCATTGCCTCTTATTTTTTCTCAATCGATTCTTGCTGCGCCTGAAAAGATATATCTTCATTTTCGATATGAACCAGCAGGATACCATTTAAAACACAGACGCAGGCTTCTGTTAGAGATAACTCGTTGCTAAGGCCATGTGTGGCTGAATACAAGGGCTCGTCCCCCAAAGAGTACTTTAATCCTTTTGTTCTCACAGTAAATGGGCCGGAACCATATGGTATTAGTGACACAGGTGTCCCAACCTGGCCATGCAACATACATTTCTCACTTTTGTCAACTGCAACAAGTGTAGAGACACCATCAAAAATGGCTATACGGCCAGGATAACTGGCTACCAAGGCAACGTTTCCTAATGTATGATCAAGGCGGCCACCAACTGCTGCTACCAAAATGACTTGTTTGCATCCTTGCTCTAATGCATATTCTACAGCAAGCTCCGTATCTGACTTATCCTTGTCAGGCGGGTGGGGAATAAGCATAATATCACCTTTGTCATTCAATATACCCGCACCGATAGAATCCATGTCACCTATGATGATTCTGGGCTTGAGCCCTATACCGGCAAGATGTTTTGCTCCACCATCTGCGGCGATGAGTAAATCGCAATTACTCGCGATATTTTGGGCTCTCACCGTATTCTTCAACTCGCCGTTGCAGAATATACAAGCTCTTTTGGCCAAATCAGTGGTCACAGATATTATCCCCTGTTTCGAGTGAACCACCCAAATAGGCTGACACAAGTTCTTCGGGCGAGCTGGTTGTTGCCCCTATTACAACTTCAATGTCATTCTGGGTGAACAACTGCTGAGCTCGCTGGCCCATACCGCCGGCAATAATTACGTTCACGTTTTGTTCATGTAACCATTTCGGCAGAACTCCGGGTTCATGAGCAGGAGGGGTTATATCATTTCTGTTTATAACTTTCTTAAGGTTGTCATCGATATCAAAGATTGCAAATTGGTCACAATGGCCAAAGTGGGGACACAGCCTATCTTGGGCTACTGGAATTGCTATGCGCATTTTCTTATCTCCTTTTGTTAAAGATTGTGTTTCGATTAATTCCTGAGATTGGTTATCAAGTTCCAGAATTGGACCTGATATTTTCTCAAAAGCTTTTGCCGTTTGACTTTGATTGTCGTGAGATACAAATGGTTTTCCTGAATCACAAGATTGTACGATTTGAGGGTCTATAGGGATTCTGCCTAAAAAAGGTACACCCATCTGTCGTGCCATAATTTCACCGCCTCCGGATTTGAATATATCCGTTTTCTCACCGCACTTTGGGCAGATAAAACCGCTCATGTTTTCTAATACCCCCAGCACAGAGAGGTTGAGAACGCTGCAAAAACTGATACATTTGCGAACATCCGACAAGGCAACTTCCTGAGGCGTGGTAACGATAACTGCGCCATCGGCGTCTTCGAGAAGCTGGACTATCGAAAGAGGCTCATCACCTGTCCCCGGCGGGCTGTCAACAATTAGGAAATCCAGAATTCCCCATTGCACATCCTTGAGAAATTGCTTAATCATCTGATACTTCATAGGACCTCGCCATATCACGGCATCATCGCTTCGGCGAAGCATAAAACCTATGGACATAACCTTGAGATTTCCTATCATTTCAACGGGCAAAATTGTGTCTCCTATTGTCTGGACAATTTCTTTTTCCAGGCCTAAAATCTTTGGGACGCTTGGACCATGTATATCAATGTCGAGAAGCCCGACACTTTTGCCCGCAAGAGCAAGTGACATTGCCAGATTTACCGCCACCGTGCTTTTACCTACACCTCCTTTACCACTGAGTACAAGTATCTTGTGCTTAATTTGCTGAAGCCTATTACGAATCTGTGTTTGTTCAACCTGCAGTTGCCGTTTTTGGTCTTCATCAGCATTGGCAAATTTTGTTTTTTCAGTCATTACTATTTTCCTCTTTTGCTATAATTCTACTTATTC
The DNA here is from genome assembly GCA_030667885.1 of Phycisphaerae bacterium. GTDB lineage: Bacteria > Planctomycetota > Phycisphaerae > Sedimentisphaerales > Anaerobacaceae > NIOZ-UU13. The sequence goes on along the minus strand of DAOUVA010000092.1, from coordinate 3,641 downwards.
TTCTTTGCATTCAGGACATGCGTTGGAAATCTTTGCGGTCAATACCACCTCATATTCTTTAGCAAGTTGTTCAAAAGCCTCCCTAAGACTTCGGAAAATCACCTCGCTGTCTGCCGTAATTAAGCTGCTCATTGGGCCAGTACGGACTTCTATCTCGTCTTTCTGTAATAATTCACAAAACCAGCCAATTGGTTTGGCCAAATTCTTTTGACGCAGCGGGTACAAACTTACCTCTGCCTGAACTTTCATAATCTCACCTCCGCTACAATAAAAATTCCGGATGGGCGATGCAACAGGCGACAAATCAAATCGGTTAGCGGCGCCAAAGGTAGAAGCCACTTTTGCCCCGGAACGAACACAGCAGCAGCTATATGCACTCGACCATACGGTCCTAAAAGCTGTTTCAGCTGTTCAGATGAAAACAACCTGGCCTTCGCGTATAATGATTCAGGATTCTGCTGCCTTTTGCGATTTAGTCGTGCCAGCATGTTCAACACACCGATCAATAACTGCCCTCCGGGTTTGCGAGTGCAGCGGACCATCTCCCGCACAACTAACTCGGCGTCGCGAACAAATTCCAACGTTACAACCGCGGCAGTCACATCGAAGACACCATCCTTAAACGGCAAAAAATGACCATCAGCTATGTAAAATGAGGTGTTTTGAAGTTTTGTTTCGAGTGCTTTGCTAATCATACGTTCGGAAACATCGACACCCATGACTTCAAAATCGTGTTCGCCGAAAAACTGACTCCAATGGCCGGTACCACAGCCTATTTCTAACAACTTCCTCCCTTGAACATTTCGCAGCAGATATTTGGAAATGGCCTTTTTCTCCAGGCGGTCATACATGGCCCCTTCGGCAGTCTCATACCACTTATCATATGTATCAGCTACAGTGTCAAAGTCAAACCTTGTCGGTTTCTTTGTTTTGATTCGCAAATTGGTATTAACCAAGGGCATAAATAACATTTCTCCATAAGGCCTTTATCTCCTCCGACACCCATCCACCAGTATATTCGATTACCGTTGCCTTCATAATTTGGGCCATCGTAAAGGCCTTATCGTAACGAATCTTACCTGCCAGCTTAATACCGCGATCACCGGCTTCTTCGGCAACTTGTGCGGTTATCTCCTGGTTCAAATCTGATTTGTTTATGCACAGTAATGTTGGAATTCCGAAGCTCGCGGCCAAATCCGCAACACGGTCAAGATCATGCTTTCCTGAAAGCGTCGGCTCGGTGATTATCAATACCAGATCCGCTCCTGTAATCGAAGCAATTACCGGACAACCTATTCCCGGGGAGCCATCAACAATTATCAGCTTCTTTTCCTCTTCAACAGCAATTCTTTTTGCTTCCTTGCGGATAAGAGTTACCAGCTTTCCGCTGTTTTCCTCTGCAATTCCGAGTTTAGCATGAACCATTGGCCCGAATCGTGTATCTGATATGAACCACTGCCCATTTATGGAGTCATTAAACTCAATCGCATCGACGGGACAGAATTCAACGCATACCTTACATCCTTCACAAGCAATGGGATCAACCGTGAAGGTTTTATCAGCTACATCGTTTCCCTCCCCATTAAGATGTATCGCGTCAAATCTGCACAGCTCTTGGCATTTTCCACAGCCACTACATTTCTCAGCAATTATGACTGCCCGTTTGCCGCCGGAGAAATTGGATTTTTGCTTTATCTTTGGTTCTAAAACCAAGTGTAGATCCGCTGCATCAACATCGCAATCGGCAAACACCGCATTTTTCGCAAGACTGGCAAATGACGCCACGATACTTGTCTTACCAGTTCCGCCTTTGCCGCTTATGACAACCAATTCTTTCATAGTTTCCTCTCGTAACACAATATCATGTTACATTTTACGTGATGCGTCCTGAGCAGCTAATACAATCGGGTAAACAGTTGGAGCACTTGTTAAATAGGGGTGAGTGGCCATTTGTAATGTTTCCAACTCTGCAAACGACATTCTCTTTTGAATAGCTACCCCGATAAGATTTATTATTTCTCCGCAGGATATTCCGCCGGCCACCTGCCCTCCTAATATAATGCCGGAATATTTTGAAAAAATTAATTTAATCTTAATTTTGCTTGCACCGGGTAATGTTGCTGGATGTTTATCTGCCCCGTCAGCCGTGCCTGCTACAATTTCAAAACCCTCGTTTCGAGCGCTGTTTTCTGTAAGACCAGCCGAACCTAAGACCATACCGTCAATATAAGTCGAGTAGATTGCAATTGTTCCCTTATTCTCTCGCACCACTTTTAACCGATAAAGATTTGCTCCTGCAATCCTGGCTTCCGCGGTGGCCGTGGAAGCCAACATGACAGGTGCGTCTTTCCGAGTGTAAAAATCTCTTTTACCTGCACAATCACCTGCGGCAAAGATATCGGGTTCGACCGTACGCATATACTCATCCACCCATATTCCTTTACCTTTACCCAAGTCTAATCCTGCATCGGTTGCCAATTTTGTATTAGGAATTCCCCCAACGCCCAGAATAATGCTATCTACCGGAATTTCTCTACCATCTGAAAGACGTACCCCTTCGATTTTTTCGCTCCCCATAATTTCTTCAACACCGATGCCGGCCAGTATAGTTACACCTTTTGACTTTAACATTTCTTCAGCAATCGCAGAGAATTCAATATCAAAAGAATTCGCCAGCAAATTGGGAAGAATTTCTACCAAAGAAACACTCAAGTTATCTATCTTGGATAACTCATCTGCAAACTCTACTCCTATAAAGCCGCCCCCAATTATTAAAACATCTTTTGTCTTTTTGATTTCTTCTATTGAATTTTTGAGATATGACATATCTTTGTAGATGGGATAAACACCCTTTTTGCTAATACCTGGTATCGGAGGAGCAATAGGTGAGGAACCAGTCGCGAGAATTAATTTTTCGTAACCATATCTCTTACTCGCTTTAGTAACAATTACCTTTTCTTTCCGCTCTATCTTTATTGCCTCATCAACTATCACACCGATATTATTCTTTTCTAAAGGAGTATTGCCAAGTTTGTTCTCATCGGGACTCTTCAAACTTGCAAACATGTATGGAATCCCACAAGGAATAGCCCCTTTTTCAACATCCTTCATCAGGGAGATTTTTTTAGCTGGATAGTATTTTCGTGCGGTAACCGCACTTACTATTCCTGCAGGGCCTCCTCCTATAACCAAAATATCTACTATTTCTTCCATGGTACACCTCAGTTAAAATGTAATGATATTGTATGTGTTCTTAATCCACTATGCCAGCCGAAGGCCGTTTCAGGTTATATCCCTACCATCGTAAGGGTTTCTATTAAATACAAGAAGAACATTTGACACTTGACTTTTTCTCCTTTTCGGAACCAAAGAATTTATCGCGCCACCAAAGGAAATGTCCCCATTGATTATCGAGCCTGTACTTGTCATCATCGGGAACACCCGGCCAATCGTTAATCTCTTCAAGTAATGCAGGGCATGGTTTATCTTCTGCCAGCAGTTCGTATGCACATTTGACGAGTATGAATTCTTTGTTTGCATCCGAATCTCCCTGATTGTGGTCGGGATGATATTTCAAGGAAGCTCTCCGATAGGCTTTTTTCAATTCGGTTTGACTTACGCCTTCTCTGACTTCAAGGATT
>DAOUVA010000254.1 GCA_030667885.1 Phycisphaerae bacterium | reverse complement strand
GCAGCTCCTTTGCCGAGCGGCTCACTGAACATGTCAAGAGCATCCTGACAACACACACTCGTCAACCACTTGATGACGCTTTGTCTCGGGAGGTCGATCATATTGTTAAACATGCCGAGCGCGAACTCGGATAAAATCGGCCACCTTGTATGGTGTAAAGTTATACAAATCCTCAAAATGGCGAAGTGAGTTGTTGATAAATCTACGCGAAGGATATTTCTTTCAGGATGGCTTTAACGTATTGTTGAATATTATTTTCCAGTTCACTCGTGAGTCCTTGGCCATGAGCTATTTCCTTCGGTTCGATACCAAAGATTACAATGTCATCAGGGCATTCCCCCAAACGGCGTGAAAGTTCGATTGTATTAAGCAAATCCCCCTCGTGCATGGAGTAACGCATCCGTACCTTCTTCGAAGTTACCTGCTCGGGTGTAAAACGATGTATCAGACCCGGGGGTCGCCCCATAATCGCACAATCTACAAATATGATTTTCTCCCGCCCCGCAATCGCGTGTATTACAGAAAGTCCCCCTGTTCCAAGATCCATCAGTTCTACATCAGGATTGTCCGTGAGATAAGACATAAGCTCTGAAGCCAGACGAATCCCGACCCCTTCGTCCCTCATCAAAGGATTGCCAAGGCAGATAATGAGTATGGGCTTCATTAGAGTATAAACAGCTTAAACAAACTCTACGTCCAGAAAGTGAGTCGAACATGAGATACAGGGATCATATGAACGAACCAGCATTTCCAGAAGCAGTCGAATCTCATCCTGAGGCCGATCGATAATCTGCGGCGCTAAGGCCTCGAAGTCCTTTTGGATGTTCGCGTGATTCTGCCCGGTGGGTATGCAGATGTTAGCCTTTGTACAAAGTCCCTTCTCATCAAACTCGTAGCGATGGAAGAGTATACCCCGAGGTGCTTCGACGCATCCAACACCCTCACCTGCCCTGGGTTCGACCTTAACGGGTTCCGGTTTCAATCCGGTCGTTAGCAGTTCGTCGATAAGTTGCAGGCCGTGCTCGACTACCTGAACACATTCAACAACCTGTGCCACATTGTTAAGATACGGATTGCAGGCACCTTTTGTCAGGCCGAACTGTTTGGCTGTTTCGGCTGCCATAGGCATAAGCTTCTCGGCGTTCTGATTGAAACGAGCAAGCGCACCCACAGCATAAGAATCACGATGCCATTTGCACCATTTGGCTGTGGACTGCGGCACAACATACTCGTTGGCCACGCGCTCAAACTCATGGACCGGCACTTTTTCGTCCGTGTCCGTGCTGGCGATATCACCGTGGTAGAATGTGTAGTAATCCGGATGATTTAGTGCGATATATTCTGTGTCTCGATCAAAGGCGGGAAACTTGTCCACCAGGCTCAGTAATACCTCGATAAGTATCTTTACATCGGGAATAGCATCTTCCATTGCCTTCTTGAGTTCAAGGAGTTTCTGCTCTGAGGGAATAGCTGTAAAGCCTCCGGGCTTGAGTGTGATCGGATGCGTCATTCGTCCACCGATGATTTCCATCCATATATTACCGAGGCGATGAAGACGAATTACTGTCTTGACTACATCCGGGTGTGATTCAATCAGAGGTATAACCGATTTCTGACCAAGGAGGTCCGGGGCCACGAGGTACCCAACGTGCAGGCTGTGGCTTTCCACCTGCTCGCCGTAATGGCACAGAATGCGCAGTTTGTCTGTTTGCTTGGAGACTTTAATGCCCATGGCATCTTCGATACCCTTGATAGCAGCCAACGAGTGTGTTACAGAGCAAATACCACAGATTCGGCTGACGATGGTCTGAATGTCCTCGAAGCTGCGTCCTCGCACCATGGCCTCAAAGAACCTGGGCGCTTCCGGTACCTGCCACTCAACATGCTCTACTTTACCATCACTCGCCCGAAGCCGGATATTTCCATGTCCCTCAACTCGTGTGACGTGATTAACGCTTATATTAAATTTTTTAGTCATTCGAACTCCTGTTTACTTCCGAAAAGCAACATCTTACCGCGCAGGTCATCGTGAGTTTTTCCATACTCGGCCATTACGTCCTTAGCGGCATTTACATTGGGATTATCAACGAATCCACGGCAACCGAAACACCACATTCCACTCGACGGGCACTTCGCATCGCAACCTGCCCGGGTAATTGGGCCCAAACAAATCTCACCGTACTCGAAGCGGCAGACGTTTTCTTTCATCTTGCACTCAACGCATACGGCGTAATCGGGAATCTTCGGTTCTTTGCCCAGTGCAAGACAACGTACGATATAAGAAAATTCTTTTATATTAATCGGACAGCCGGGAATCATATAATCTACTTTAACAACCTCGTTTACGGCTTTGGTCGGATATGTATCGAGATGCGGCATATTGGCGTCTTTTCCGTAAACACACTCTTTGACATCCTGCATGTCGAAATTGTTCTTGAGATTATTGACTCCTCCGGTCGTCGCACAAGCCCCGAGGGCAATGAGTACCTGTGCTTTCTCACGGATTGCTTTGAGGCGTTGTTCATCCTCGATTCGTGTGATTGAACCTTCGATAATCGCGACGTCATAATCATCGCTCTGGTCGGACATAGCTTCTCGCCACTCGACCGGCTCTACAAGTTCCAGTAAATCAATGATTTCCTCTTCCAAGTTGTAAACCTGCAGCTGGCAACCTTCACAGCAGGCGAAATCAAAAAAAGCCACTTTCAATTTGGACATTATAAGGCCTCCTCGATATCTTTAATATCGGAAAATTTGAATACGGGGCCATCCTGGCATACGTATATGTTGTTAATCTGACAGTGTCCACATTTCCCGACGCCGCATTTCATATTCCGTTCAAGCGACAGGTATATCTGGTCTTCTTTCAGTTTTGCCTCGAGCAAATTAATGATTACAAATTTATACATGATAGGAGGACCGCAAATGACAACTACGGTATTATCCTTATCAATTTTCACTAATGGTAAAAGCGTAGTGATAACACCTTCAGGGCCTGACCAGCTTTCGTCACGATGATCGACCGTTTCGAGAAGTGTCACGTTCTTATCTTCTCGCCATTTTTCGAGTTCTTCGACAAACAGCCGGTCGCTTGGAGTTTTAGCTCCAAAAAGAATTATTACGCGCCCGTAATCGTCACGATTGTCAAGTACATACTGTATTGCTGAACGAACGGGAACAATCCCAATGCCGCCACAGACAAAGATAATGTCTTTTCCCTTCATCGCATCATCAACTGGAAACGATGTTCCGAAAGGGCCGCGTATAAATATCTTATCGCCGGCGTTTAAGCCATGTAAGGACTGAGAAACATTACCGACCTTACGAATAACCATCTCAAAAGAACCTTTTCGTGTCGGCGAAGAAGAAACTGAGATAGGCGCCTCGCCGATGCCAGGAATCGAGACCTCCACGAACTGCCCCGGCATATGTCCGAGTTCCTTACCCGAGTCGAGTTGACAAGAGAAGAAACTCTCTAAATTTGTCATTGGTTGTACCTTACCTAACGTTGCAGGTAATGGAAGGTAGATATCCTTATTAGAATCGCATTTACACATCTGCGTTATTTCCCTTCATCCACAAGTTTGTTGTAAACTTCGACCGGGTTGGCAATGTTGGCCGTGCACGCCGTAATACACCGTCCGCACCCCACGCAGGCCACTTCCCCGATCTTCTCTGGTACGTATTTCCCTTTGCGATAGTAGCGGTGCCGGTACCTGTCCGCCCGATTGGCTCTGAAATTGTGCTTACCCGCTACGACGGCAAATTCAGCAAGAAGGCAACCGTCCCAGACTCTATATCGCTCGCCTTTCTGCAAGTTCCACTCGACATCATCGCGTACATCGAAGCAGTAACATGTCGGACAGACCAGATTGCATGATCCGCAGGAATAGCATCGCTCAGACTTCTCTTTCCATACGGGATGTTCATATGATCGACCCAGCAACTTCGGAAGGACATCAGGCCGGACATTAAGTTTGTGTTTCTGGAGCAGTTCGGCATTATCCGCCCAGACTAATTTCCTAAGCTTAAGGCTTATGTCATCAGCATCCTCGGCATCCTTGATGGTCTCAGCCAGTGCCTGACCTTTCTCGCTGCGGATATCGACCAGATAGTCATTATCGATTTTCGTAATCAGAATATCGAAACCATCGTTAACTGTAGCGGTACCCATGCAGCCGGCAAATACATCCTTCGACGCATTCTGTACGTCGCAGGCCACAATTGTAGCTTTCTCCCGTCGATTGACGTAGTGGGTATCGCAATGCTCCTGACTGAACAGCTTGTCTGTCTGCGAGATCGCTACCATATCGTAAGGGTGAACCCCAAATAAGACGAAGGGCTGGTTGTCGAATACACTCTCGAAACCCTCATTCCGGTCGAATTTAAGCAACGTCTCTCGTGGTGGCTGGAAATACTTCTTGGGGGGCAGGATAGTCACGTCATAGTCTAAACGAAGATCCGCGGCATTCGCCAATGGTGCAAATACGAAACGATCCTCTTTGGCCTGAACGCCGAAGACTCGTTGGCTTGTTATGCAAGCGCTAACCCATTTGTCAAACGCGGCCTTTTCTAATTTCTTTACTGTCATCAGTTTTACCTATCTTTATAAACAACTACCAGTTAGTTAATACAAGGGAACAACACCTTGATTTGTTAGTACTAATTATATCTGCGGAGCATTTCTCGGAGGATGTCGCGGCGGCTTACAATGCCGACAACTTTACCTTTGTCTATGATTGGAACCCGGCGGAGATGTTTTTGTGAAAAAGTCTTAACCAAATCGGCCAATTCCGTATCCGGACTAAAGGATATAATATCTGTTACCATCACTTCCCCAACTGTGGTGTCTGCTGCATTTCCATCAAAGGTTAGATTCACAAGATCAATCTCACTAATGATACCAATCATTTTATCTTCATCATCGACAACAGGCATGGCACTGATGTGCCAACGGAGGAGAAGAGCTATTGCTTCCGTTAAAATCACATCTTTCTTTACCGTAATAACATTCGTTGTCATGATATCAGCAGCTTTTGTGGTTTTCATATTCCTTTTTTCATTGTATATGGATAATCATACTAATCGACGAGGAATGATTATGCAGCAGCTTTATAAGAACTGCAAGCATTTTCGCCAGATTTTAAAAAAATGTGTAATTTTAGGCTTACTATATGAGTTAATAAAGTAATCAGCAATAATTATTTTAAGCGTTTTCTCGTATTAAACGATTTTAGGGCATGAATGGCTATGCTCTCTAACATAAATGGGGGGGGAGATGAGAGGCCAATCCAACTTCTGCCTTTGTGTAGAATCACCATGAGACAAATTCAAAGTGAAACAGAGTCTGAAAAACCAGCTTTATTCAGCTTGTTGCTTAGCTTTTTCCATGAGGACATCATAAGCATATCCGGAACCAAAATCTTTATTCAAGACAATCATTCCTTCAAATGTGACAATGTCACCAACACTGACTTCATCCTGGGTTGTGATCGTCAAATCGTATTTTCCTGAGCCACTTGTGCCATCCTGGATGTGAACCCAATTGCTTCCCATGATCCCTCGATTGATTTTTGTGACATGCCCCTTTATCAGAACAGTTTTATTGGCATAAGAATCTTTGTTGGAAAACAACTCGCCAATTGATATCCCACCCTCAACCGGTTCAATCGAAATCTCCTTCTTGTCTATGGCAGGTTTCAATCGATGAGGATTTTCTCCAGACTGTTTAGCGGTAGAGGGCGACGGTTCATTGCCAGAAATATTACTAACAAAATAGATCGTCTCAAATGTTCTCTGCAAAGCCTTGCTTTCAAAGTTTTTCATCGCAAGGCCACCTGCAAAGGAAAACGTTTCTCCTACTACCATTTCTCTTTTAGTAATGGCAATCCAAAAAACACTATCTATTTCTTTCACCTTTAAATACGTGTAGCCGCTGGCTTGAATGACCTCCTGAACCACTACCGTGTGGGCATTGGCACCAGCACTGGTCTGCTGTGGCGGTTGGACATTCTGTTCTTGAGGTTCATCCTCTTTTACCCGACAAGAGAACAACAAGAGAGCTGTCAAAACCGATATTGCTGTTAACGTAAACTTCATATTTTATCCTTCGGAATATTTCTAATCATCTTCTTTAAGCACCATACTAATGTAATCTGACATTTCCCAGATAAACGGTTAGAGACCATAACTTTCTCCATACGATAAGTGTAATTTTAGGAAATTGAACTTAAACTGTCAAGATTATTCTGTTCCAGATCGAAGATGTCGGAAAAGCTAACCACTTGGGAGGCCAGATGTTTGGTGGAGGATTATGAAAACAAGATTCCGGAGATGTCCTGGCGTTTTTGTGTGCCGGACAATGCCCGACTATGCCTTCAAGTGAAAAAGCAAAGGCCGCTCACGATATCGCAAGCGGCGTTTTTGAACGCGCCCGGCAGGACTCGAACCTGCAACCTTCGGATTCGAAGTCCGGAACTCTATCCAATTGAGCTACGGGCGCATAAATCCATAAGTACTTGACATCTAACAACTTT
>DAOUVA010000147.1 GCA_030667885.1 Phycisphaerae bacterium | reverse complement strand
TATTACAGACCTGAGGTCAAAGCGAATTCCGCAGGTAGCGTTTGAATAGCCTTTCCATGCTTTTTTATCTAAAACTCCATTTCAGGTTCACTTTATAACATCTGGCAGAAAAAATAATTTTCTTTAGATCCGAATAGCTATTCAAGGTGCTATATTAATGACGAACGTTTGTTGTGGTGTAATAAATTGGGCCCAATTTATGATACCCATCAAGACCAGATCGTCATTTAAACAGCGTGTGAGACGCTTTAAATTGAAAGCTGTGGGGCTGGTTTCGGTAATGAAAAAAGGGTTGCGAGTGGATGCTCACAGCCCTTTATTCGTGCAATTCAGATATTCCACAAAGTTGCTACGGACAGTTCTCAAGCCAGTCGGTTGTGAAAGCTGATAGATCCCGGAGGTTAATTAAACCATCGCCGTTGTAGTCTTCACATATCGAGAAGCTTGAATCCGGAATGAAGTAGTAATCTTCCGTCTCACCGAATTCGTGGCCATCCCGTGGCCCGGAACCGCCATTACCTCTGACGCCAGGAGCACTACCGACCGTCCAAGGTTTCTTGGAAAGAGTAATTCTCATCCATATTTCCTTTCTACCTTTATCCGGATGCCATGACATGAATGCCTTTGAAGTGATCTGGTTTAATCCGGCCGGCAGATTGATAAGATACTGATTCTGTACCGCCCACTCGGATACAATCTCCTTGGAACAGGCAAGGGCATGACTGGTGCTGGTGTCATCATCCCAGTCGCCGTCACGGTTCCAGTCGCACCAAATATTGACATAGAGATTAGTGCCAGGGTTGACGACGTTGACGATATAGTCAAGCGTAGTCCAGCGGCATTCTGGCATATTAACCGGGAAGACAATACCATCGTCGCTCTTGTCATTGTCCGGCGTATTGAATGTGGGTTTAATGTTATTGGTGATGTCCTGGTCCGGGCCTGTGTCGGCTTCGTTTTCACTGGTAATTTGCTTACCCAGATGGGCCACTACCTGAGCATTCAGGTGAATCGGACCGAAAGGACCGGTTGTTCTGCCATCGTTATAGACGGTCGGATAATGGGCCTTGACTCCCGAGGGTCCTCCCTTGGGATATGCGGTCATATTACGCCCGAAATTGTTGGTGCTGTCCGGTGCGTCGCCGAGGTCTGATTGTGCTGTTGTCGTTGCACCCCCGCAACTAATACTTATCAGTCCCTGGCCGGTGTTGTCGCCGAATCCGCCGACTTCAATGAGGTACTGCCGGCCGGCGGATACATCAAGGATTATTTCGGACTGCCAGCCGCAGGAGTCGTCGTTGCATTCTATCAGTCTGCTTTGTGACGGATTGCAGCCGCCTCCATTATAGACGGCCAGCTTGGTGTCGTAGCCACTACCGCACAGGCTCACTGTGGCTTCACCCGTGCATGTAGCAGTATAAATATACCAGATGTTCGGACTTGTCAAACAGTGGCCGGGGCCGTCGAAAGTTGCATTGCTGGTGTCGAATGTCAAGCCTGCTACATTACCGATTAGCTTTGCGTTCTGACAGTTATCGTTTGACCCGCTTGGTGGTGGAGGGGGCGATCCTTTTGAGTTGATATTTAATATACCGAGACCATAGTCGGCGTCTGTCCATCCCCCAATCTCTATGAGGTACTGGTTGCCGGCGATTGCATTGAAGCTAAGCTCAGACTGCCTGCTGCAGAAATCGTCGTTACATCCGATCAGGTTGCCCGGAAGCGGATTGCAGCCGCAGCCGTTATAGATAGCGAGCTTGGTGTCGTATTCACTTCCGCACAGACTGACAGTGACCTCACCTGTTCTCGGAGCAGTATAGCAGTACCAGATGTTGTTACTTGTTATACAGTGGCCTTGACCGTCGAAGTGTGCGTCTTCGGTGCTGAAAGCCAGATTCGTGACATTACCTATGGATATTGCGTTAATGCAGTCATCGTTAAGCAGCCCGTCCGGTGGGTCGAAATCGCAAATGATACTTATTACTCCCTGGCCGGTGCTGACACCGAATCCACCGACTTCGATAAGGTACTCGTTACCGGCTGTCGCCAGGAAGGTGATTTCAGATTGCTGGCCGCAGGCATCATCATTGCACCCGATCATATTATGTTGCTGTGGATAGCACTCAGATCCTCTATAGATTGTTAGTGCTGTGTCATAGCTGCTTCCACAGAGACTTACGGTAATATTACAGGTGCGTGAAGCAGTATATCTGTACCAGATATTTGGGCTCCTCGTGCAGTGTCCTGGACCGTCGAAAGTTGCATATGTAGTGTTGAATGCCTGGTTGACAACCTCTCTTATACGCATCGCATTTTGACATTGATTATTTGAGGGCGAGCTCATTGGTTGGGCCTCAACAAGGTTACTGGTATAAAATATAACCACCAGAATACACGCCAACACCCATCTTATTTTGTAACCATTCATAATTTATTCCTCCAAAAACTCACTTGTTCTTATCAGAAATCTCCACATACGTTATTTTTCAATAGCAATAGAACCACAAAAACATTGAAGTAATCCTTTTTACGTATATGCTCGTCTCAGAAACAGACTTCCCTCTTTGGAAATAGGACTATATCTAAGTACCATCGGTGATACCTGATGTAACGGTTTTTCTGAATAACCGTTTAGTTCTTCGTTTAGCAGAAAATGTATGGCCCTTCTACCAGTATTTTCGGCATAAAACAAAGGGTTGTTTATTAATAAATAAACGCCCTTGTGGAGCGTGAGAGGTGTTTTATCGTTCTACAATGGCCAAAATCAAGCCGAAGGGTATCTGAGGCAGGGTCGGGGGATTTTGAGGCAAACTGGGCTGGGGTAGAGGAAGGAGGAAGTGGAAAAACTCAACCCCAACCCATTTAGGGATCCATCCCACTCTGACTCTATACGATTAGCAATAAGTACTGGTTCTATCACCTACAACTATAAAAGCCCCTGCGGTGCGGAGGGAGAGGAAAAAGCGAGATATCCGCAGGGGCGTGAAGACGAACAAACGTAAAAAGGTCTAAAATACGTCCGGCCTACCTCTGTATATATTGATTTGATATATGTAAAACAAAGCAAATAACTGCCAGCTCTGCGAAACGAAAGATTATTAGTATTCCAAATCAAATAATAGTGTTATTTCACCGGATCTCTATCCACCAATCTCCCGAATCCCCCGACCAGTCCAACTGGTCAACCCAGCCGCAGTCGTCTCCTTCACTTACGCTGTGATCCTTAGCGTATCGCCACTCCAAAGTATGCAACCCCGATCCGGTTATTGTGTACGTCATCTGGTGCCAGTCCACTATTTCGCTAATGCGGTCCTGAAGTACACCGTCAATGAAAAATTTCAGATCATCATAATGGCGTTCAGAAGATACCTTCCAATAGAAGCTCAACGTTCCTGCCCCATGTATCGTTGTCTGCATCCATGACACCTGGCCATCCCAAATATCTCCGCTCTGGGCTGAATCATAGCCAGAATAATAAGGTCTTGTCTGGAAAAACCATCCTGCATCGCCGCCCGTGCTGAAATTCAAACTGGTATCCAAGGCCTCGGAAAGTTGACCGCCGGATGGAGGTTGACTTCCTCCACTTGAGCCGGACCATTCCACCTTATCTACCCAGCCGCAGTCGTCTCCTTCACTTATGCTGTAATCCTTCACGTATCGCCATTTCAAAGTATGCGTACCCGACCAGGTTATTGTGTACATCTTCTGGTGGAAGCCCACTGATCCTGTTATTCTATCCTGAAGAACACCGTCAATGTAAAATTCAAGATAATCATAACCGGCCTCAGAAGATACCTTCCAGTAGAATCGCACCGTTCCTGCTCCACTAACAGTGGTTTGCATCAACGAATTCTGGCCATCCCAGATATTTCCGCTTTGGGCAACGTCACCACCAAAATAAGCTATCGCCGTCTGGGAAAACCAGTTGGCCTCGCCTGCTGTTGTAACACTTAAAGCTGTATCCAAAGCATCGGAAAGCAAACCGCTGGATGGAGGTTGACTTGTGCCCGACCATTGGACAAGGTCTATCCAACCGCAGTCATCTCTTTCGCTTACACTTGTATCTTTGACGTAGCGCCATTCCAGCGTATGCAAGCTCGAAGAGTTGATTGCGTACGTGACCTGGTGCCAGTCCACTGACCCGCTTATTCTGTCCTGAAGAACGCCGTCAATGTAAAATTCAAGATAATCATAACCACCCTCAGAAGAAACCTTCCAGTAGAATCGCACCGTTCCAGCCCCACTAATCATCGACTGTATCCATGATTCCTGGTCGTCCGAGATATCTCCACTCCTGGCTGCGTCACCATCGTTATAGAAGGTCGTTCTCTGGGAGAACCAATCTGCATTGCCGCCTGTAATTAAAGTCAAATTCGTATCCAGTGCCCCGGAAAGTGGACCGCCGGATGGAAGTTGACTTGAGCCCGACCATTGAACATTATCTACCCAGCCTCTGTCGTCTCCGTGACTTACGCTGAAATCCTTCACGTATCTCCATTTCAAAGTATGCGAACCTAAATCAGGGATTGCATACATCATCTGGTGCCAGCCGATTGAACCGGTTATTCCATCCTGAAGAACGCCGTCGATGTAAAATTCAAGCAAGTCATAACCGGCCTCAGATGATACCTTCCAGAAGAAACTCACCGTTCCGGCCCCGCTAACAGTCGTTTGCATCAACGAATCCTGACCATCCCAGATATTTCCGCTTTGTGCGGCATCACCATCAAAATAAGCTATCGCCGTCTGAGCAAACCAGGCCGCATCGCCGGTTGTTGTGAAACTTAAATTTGTATCCAGAGCTCCGGAAAGAGATCCAGAGGGAGGTCCAGAAGGAGGTTGGATCCCGCCCGACCAATCCACAAGGTCCACCCGGCCAAGATCGTTTCCATTACTTGTCGAACTATCCTTATCATATCGCCATTCCAGCGTATGGGAACCCGGATTGGTGATTGTATAAATCATCTGGTGCCAGTCCACAGTCCCGCTGATGCGGTCCTGGAATACTCCGTCAATATAAAATTCCAGATAGTCATAATTACGCTCGGAATGTACCTTCCAATAAAAGCCCAATGTTCCCACGCCGTTAACCGTCGTTCGCATCCAGGAAGTCTGGTCATCCCAGATATCGCCGCTCTCGGCCGCGTCACCATCAAAGTAGGTCGTTCTGTTCGTGGAAAACCAATCCGCATCGCCGCCTGTTTCGAAAATCAAATCTGTGTCCAATGCCTCGGAAAGACCATTGGCAGATGCGACTCCACTCATCAGAACAACTAATATTGATGCAAATAATATCCTTCTCATCCTATTACCCTTTCAAAAAATTGCTAAAATTCCAGCATGTTATTTACGAAACTGATATTACCCCTCCTTAGGAAAATTAATCCGAAAAGTGTATACGGGATTTCCCATATACACTTCACTGGAACGCTCCTGCAAACGTCAAGTCTCAAAATAACGTAATTTCATCTCAAACTCAGCACTCGCAGACAGTCATCCTATATATAAGACGCGGTCAAACCGGAATTGTTACAAAAATTTTAAAAAAATCCGGCCCAAAAAAGCCCCTGCGGTGCAGAGAGAGGAAAAAGCGAGGTATCCGCAGGGGCTTAGCACCGGAAAGCGACGACCTGGTGGCGGACCTCATGTCTGTAATACATAAGACCAAAGTCTTCTTACTTCTCTTTTAACGTCGCGATTCTCTCGTTAAGTTCATTAATGCTGAATCCCTGCGCCTGAACAGTGTGTTGCTTGTCCGTTAGAATCAGCCAAGGAAGAGACTTGACGCCCCAGGCGAAGCGTGCTTTTTCTTCGTCGCCTTGAACCATCCCCACCGGGAAAGGAATCTTATACTTTTTCACCCATTGATTGAGGGCGTTTCCATCAATCTTCGAGGCCTGGACAACTACGACAGTTACCCCTTTTTGTTTGAGTTGCTGAGCTTGCTTGGCAAGTCGCATAATACAATTTCGCGACGGTCGCTGCTCCATATCCCAGAAGCAGACAAGGAGCATCTTATCACTAACATCGGCCGGAGATATGTTGATTTTTAAGTCTTTCAGTTCAGGCAGTGGTCTGCCCACAAGCGAAGGCGGCCGAATTGATAAAGAATCCTGATCGCTAATTTCCTGAACCAGATTATTACCAAAGGCTTCTGCTGGTGCATTAGAAATTCGATATACAGTTCCTAAAATCTCATCTATAACTGTCGTTCCTGGAGGAATTGATATCCTCAAATCCATTTCACTCAAACCGCTATTAACGGATATATTAGCAAACTTGATATGAGTTCTTTGCTTTAATGGATTATCTTCTGATTTGGGATAAATTGTGCGAGTTACAAAACTTTCTCTTGGCATCCAGAAACCACCCGTTGTTTCCTGCATTGTTGAGTTTACTTCCAACGTGGGAAATTCTTTATCATTTTTGGATAGAAATCCAAACACTTTAGGAATCGTAAAATTGTGTTCAACATCTACCCAGATATTATAGACATACTTATAGTTGTTTTTGTTGAAATGCCATTGTTTGGAGTATTGAACAATTTGACAAATGCTTCCCTCATGTTTTTCTTGGCCAATTAATTTAAAAGTCTTGCGTATTTCTTTAAATTGATCAGAAGACTCATTCTTAGGTAAATCTTTACCCAATGAAAGCTCTTTGAGAGTGCGACCTAGTATTTTTAAGCCATAATAACTGGGATCTACAAGCATCTTGATCTTATCGGTGTTCATCATACTTCTGTTGGAAGGTTTAATACGAGCCTGTTCATGATTTGGTTGATATTCTAATGTTCCTTCTCCGTTGTCACAGCACTCCCAATTTTCTCGCGGCATAATTTGTGGTCCCGCATATGCTATGGGTTCTTGAACTAATTTTCCGTCTATGAGCGTCTGAATCTGCTGCGAAAACCGGTATTTTTCATTTATTGAGAACCATTCAATTTCTTCCCTTTTAGTTAACTGTTTTCCTGCAAATTTCCCCGCATTAACCTTAGAATTTTTAAGCACAGGTAGACTAAACTCTACTGTAGCTTTTCCATGAAGGCCAATAATACGTTGCAAAGAATCGTCCATTCCCTGTATTAATGGCTCCACAGATGGCTCTACTTCAATGTGTTCTGCACACACTATTGTTCCAGACATACATAAAAGGAACAAATGAACAGAAAATGTAATTCTACACATTTTCATAGCATTTCTCCTTAAGCACTTTTCAATAAAAGGTTTATACATTAGAAGCCATTTCATATCCGAGTAAGATTGCTGATCAAAGCAGCGTAAGGACAGAACCACTCGATACTCCTGCTTTATTTACTCGCGATGTAAATGTAGACGTACGTCATATTAAAACGTTACAGATTTTTTATACTTTTGTTAATATTTTTTCCTTTCGTAAACCTTTATTATATCAGTACTTCTTATGTAGAACCACTGTTTTAGATGACCTTACTACTGTAATGAGTGGGGTCAAGGGAATAATGTAAGTCGATTCAAAAGAGGAATTATAGCATTTAATGTAATGGTGTAAAATGGGAATCAAGAGTTTGGGATTGTAAATGCTTGTTTTTTAAGAGGATAGACAGGTATTTGTGGTGGCCCTATCCGTGGTAAAGATGGCAGTTAGAGCTTGTCAATTTGATAGGTAGGAGAGAACTTCATAACTCATTATTTATAAAGAAATAAAGGAAGATTCAGGAGCATCTCATTAATGCCAAAAACTCGCTGGACACGTACAGCCAGTGCGGTTTATTTTGTTCGCACTCAACCCTTCTTGTTTTTAGCCTTGTTTACAAGTTTACGTAGCTGTGCTGATTCGGCTTTTGAAAGGCCTTCATGTTCAATCAGAAATTGCATCATAGGAGTTAATGCCCCGTCAAAGGCTCGCTTGAGCATTTTGTGAAATTCGCCTCGTTTTGCATCAACTTCACTTATAACAGAACTAAAAAGCTGCAAGTTGCGAATCTTTTGGATTTTAAGGAAGCCCTTATTTACCATTCGATCCATAGTGGTCTTGATGGTACTATAGGCCCAGGCTTTACTGTTGGCCAAGGCCTCCTGAACAGTCCCTGCTGCACAAGGCTCATTTTCCCAGACTACTTTCATAATAATCCATTCAGTTTCGGTTAGCTCAGCATTCATTTTTCTGTAAGCCCTCTCGATCTGGTCATTATTTTATTTCCACCCACTCCATGGTGTAGGTAACCTATCGCAATCCCACACCCCAGACTCTCTGCAGAACTTCGCTACAGGACTTGAGAATTATGAAAACACTATTTACGACACAGTCTCGGCTGCCTGCATTTCGTGCATATAGATTTCCTCGAGGTCAGCATGTTTGAAGTCCTGCTTCTTTCGGACGGCAACCAGACGTCCCTGCTTCATAATGCCCACTCTGTCCGCTATGAGCTTGGCTCTGAATATATCGTGGGTAGTCATTAAGATAGCCTTTCCCTGTTCCCGTAGTCGCCGCAGTTGAGCCAGAAATTCCTGGGCACTTGTGGGATCGAGCCCGCTCGTTGGTTCGTCCATCAGAATAGCCGGAGGATCTTTCAGCAGTGCAATGGCAATACCCAGCTTTTGGCGCATACCCTTAGAGAAATGTTTCAGCCGCATTCTTAATGCCTTTTCCGGCAGGCCCACGGTGCGCATCACATTGTCATAATCCTTCTTTTTGAGTCCCGTTTTGCCAGCCAACTCTGCAAAGAACGCCAGATTTTGCCTTGCCGTGAACATCCCGTAAAGCTGGACGTTTTCGGAGACATAAGATACGTACTTTTTGGCCTCAAGAGGGAACTTGTTGCAGTCATGGCCGTTGATAAAGCCATGTCCACTAGTCGGCGGGATAAAGTCCAGCAGGATATTGATTGTTGTCGTCTTGCCTGCACCGTTGGCGCCCAGCAGGCAGAATATCTCGCCTTTCTCGACCTTATAAGTGACATGGTCGAGGGCCAAGACATCATCCTCATACCGTTTGGTTAATTCATT
>DAOUVA010000472.1 GCA_030667885.1 Phycisphaerae bacterium | reverse complement strand
TTAAGGTGTTTTAGAATGTTCTCACAGACTATTATTCCCATATCAACCATTGTGCCGATGGCAATCGCAATTCCCGACAGCGCTACAACATTAGCGTCTATCCCGCCGACCTTCATAGCAATAAAGCACATCAGCACAGCCAAAGGTAGCAGGCCGCTGATTAATACCGAGCTTCTCAGATGCACTACTAAAACGATAACAACGATGATTGTAACCAGTATTTCCTCGGTCAGAGCGGTGTTTAATGTGCCTAATGTTTCATAGATAAGCCCCGTACGGTCATAAAACGGAACAATTGTCACCTGCGAAACCGTACCGTCGGGCAAAGTTTTTCTTGGCAATCCAGGTGATATCTCTTCGATTTTGGCTTTTACATTTTTAATGGCTTCAAGCGGATTATACCCATAGCGTACAACAACAACGCCCCCCACCGCCTCGGCTCCACCTTTGTCCAGCGCCCCCCGACGCAGTGCAGGGCCGAATGAAACTTTAGCTACATCTTTAATGTAAACCGGGACATTATCGTTAACCTTTATTACCGATCTTTCTATGTCGGAGAGGTTCTCAATAAATCCAAGGCTGCGAATTACATACTCGGCCCTGTTAATCTCAATCGTCCTGGCGCCGACATCGATGTTGGACATCTTTACGGCCATAAATATCTCATCCAGGCCAACGTCGTATGCCCGCATCGCATCAGGGTCCACGTCTATTTGGTATTCTTTAACGAAGCCGCCTATTGAGGCCGCCTCGCTTATGCCCTTGGCAGATAGCAGGGCATAGCGGACCTGCCAGTCCTGGATAGTGCGAAGCTCATCAAGATCCCATCCCCCGGCTGGATTGCCTTTTTCGTCCCTGCCCTCAAGTGTGTACCAGAAAATCTGCCCCAGGCCCGTCGCATCAGGTCCCAATGCGGCCTGGACACCTTCGGGAAGCGTTCCGGCAGGCAGCGAATTAAGCTTTTCAAGGACCCTGCTTCGTGACCAGTAAAAATCGATATTGTCCTCGAATATAATGTATATTGAGGAGAATCCGAAAAACGAGTAACTACGGATAGTTTTGACGCCGGGAATTCCCAGAAGCGATACTGTCAAAGGATATGTTATCTGGTCCTCAACGTCCTGGGGCGAACGTCCCATCCATTCGGTAAAAACTATCTGCTGGTTTTCGCCTATATCCGGAATGGCATCCACCGGAACAGGGCTCCTCGGAAGACCCCAAATGTTCCAGTCGAATGGAGCCACCATAACACCCCATCCGATGAACATTATCACTAAAAGCCCAACGACCAGCTTGTTTTCAAGGCAAAACCGTATTACTTTGTCTACTGGTGATTGTTTCTGACCAGGTAGCTCTTCCATAACTTTATCCACTAAACCTGAACTAAACTGTCTTTACACTACTACCACGGTTCCCCCACGGCCCCGCCAGCAAAACCAACCTCATACTATCAGAGGCGGCCCTGCAAGGCCCGGCACCATTAAGTCTTGAAGCTGCTGTGCTTACTGCTTGAACTGGGGTAGTTTGGCGACATACTTTTCCGGTTCCGCATTGAATTTTTCTTCGCAGCCGGGGCAGCAGAAATAGACCTTCTTGTCTTTGTACTCCACGAAAAGGGCCTTATTGATGGGACTACCCATAACAGGACAGGTTGTCTGCTCTATTGCAGCGGCAACCGCCTCTACAGGTTCGTCCGCCATAGACGCATGATCATGCCCTTCATGCCCCTGCATCTGTGAAGTGGTTGTTTCGGCGGGTGTAGGCTCGGACTTCTTGCAGCCATTTACCATAATCAATCCGACCAAAATTCCTGTTGCTAAAAACATCATCCCAATTTTCATAATTTTGACCTTCATTTTTACACTCCTTAAAAAATATGTTTGACAAAATAGTTTCATTTCGGCTTTGTGCCGATTACTTCCATAACTTGACCGCATGTATACATAGAGGCGCCAAAATAAGGATTGCGGATATCCTCATCTATTTGCAGCCAGTCGGCCCCCTTGTTATTAAATGCCATCGGGCAATTAAGCTTATAAAGAGTCTTGCCCTGATACACTCCAAATTGCCCGACAACAGCAATAAGCTCATTGGAAAGCCCCTCAAATCCTTCCCGTATCGGCTCAATTCCTTCAGCTTCTTTTATCTTATCCAGCGCCGCCTTCATCTTCGTGCTGTTAGCCATCCATACATTATGAGCATTGCCGCTAACCAAACTCATTTCAACCGCAGAAAGCGCTTCCAGTGTCTCGCCCACCGTACGAACGGCACCGTCCTTGTCATCAGAAGCAAGAGCTTCATGCAATAGTAAGTACTTTTCGACAACTCCCCAAAGCTGCCTGCGATACTCATCCGGTACTTCAAAAATCTCGTACTTATGGCTGCTTTCTGCGCTCATCATACTCGGCTTGGCCTGTATCTGAAGGGCCGAATCAATCTTAAAGTTACCGTTAGTAACGACAATCTCACCTTCGGCGAGCCCCTCTTTGACCAAATAGTAATTTGCCGCTCTTGGGCCAAGGACTACCTGCCTGCCCTCGAACGTTGGCTTATTTGCATCCGGTATCCTGACATACACAACCGCTCGTTTGCCCGTTATCAAAGGCGCAGTAGCGGGAATTACCAGAGGCGGCTCATTAGGCTCACTGGCCGTTGTGAATAGTGACTCAGTAGTCACTAAATCCATTTCGCAGATATCGCATTTGTCAGGCTGGTCCTTAACAACAGACGGATGCATCGGACAAATCCATTTGCCTGCCAACTCGGGGTCCATTGCGGCGCCGCCCTGGGCAACTTTCGCCCGCAAAACTCCCCTGACAAACATTCCGGGTTTGAGCTTGCCGTCAAAATTATCGACGTTGAGGCGCACCTTAACCGTCCTGGTCTTCGCGTTGAGTATGGGATCACGGAAGCTTATTTTGCTTTTGAAGACCTGCCCCGGATATGCCTCGGTTGAGAATTCAACTTCCTGCCCGTACCGAACCCAGGGCAAATCAGATTCGTAAGCGTCCAGCATAATCCATAAATGCGAAAGGTCCGCGAGAGTGTAAATAGGTGTGCCGGTGTTAACGTACATACCTTCAGTAGCGTTTTTATGGATGACTACTCCCCCCATAGGTGAATAAACGGTTATGTGAGTGACCGGTTCGCCGGCGCTTTCGATTTTATCGATTTGGGCTTGGGCAAGGCCAAGGAGTCGAAGTTTATCTCTGGACGCTTCAAGCATGGCAAGAGTGGTTCTTTTCATGAGGTCGGAGGTATTGTCACTGATACTGCCGGCGGCTTTTAGAGCCTGAAGAAGTTCGGCCTGTGCACTGATTA
>DAOUVA010000252.1 GCA_030667885.1 Phycisphaerae bacterium | reverse complement strand
TGTATCATGTGAACAATTTAATAAGCCGTATTAGTGATTTTCAATTAATTTGAAAGGTGTAATTATGTTTCAACGTCAACTTGTTTGTCTTCTATCGCTTTGCGCAGTTGTTTTATTACCTCAGATGGTACTTGCCGGGAATTGGACCCAGTTTAGGGGGCCGGGTGGATTGGGTGTTTCACAGGAGCAAGATTTGCCTATCGGCTGGAGTGAGACAGAAAATGTCGCATGGAAAACAGCGATGCCCGGTTTTGGTGCATCCAGTCCGATTGCATTAAACGGCAAATTGTACGTTACCTGCTACAGCGGATACGGCATGAGAGGGGTCCCTGGCAAGATGGCTGATTTGAGACTTCATGTAGTCTGTGTTGACAGTAAAAACGGCAAGATAATCTGGCAAAAGCAAATCGAGCCGATACTTCCCGAGTCTAAGACTGTGCGCGACCATGGGTATTCCGCTGGGACACCGGCGACCGACGGTAAGGATCTTTATATCTTTTTCGGAAAGAGCGGCGTCTTTAAATTCGACCTTGAGGGTAATCAAATCTGGCAAACCAGTGTCGGAACGGAAACGCATGGCTGGGGTAGTGGTACTTCGCCGGTGTTATATGAAAACTTAGTCATCGTTAATGCAAGCGTTGAGAGCAAATCGCTTGTTGCTATTGACAAGAACTCGGGCAAAGAAGTGTGGCGTGCCGGTGGGATGGATTCTTCCTGGAATACGCCTCATCTGGTTACGAACGCCGGTGGGAAAACCGAACTGGCGGTAACTGTGAAAGAGTGGATCATAGGATTTAATCCCAAAACGGGTGATGAACTTTGGCGATGTAAAGGCATTCCGGATTATATTTGCCCAAGTATCGTATCTCAAGGTGATATTTTGTATGCTCTTGGAGGCCGTTCTTCCAAGACCGTTGCAGTACGAAGCGGCGGTCGCGGGGACGTAACAGGCACGCATAAGCTTTGGCAGGCCGATGTCGGAGCGAATGTTTGCTCTCCGGTCGTTTATGACGGCCACCTGTACTGGGTCAGCGACCGCAACCGAACCGCTTATTGCCTTAGTTTGTCCGATGGATCGGTCAAATATGCCGAAAAGATAGGGCCACAGCCCTATGCATCGGCCTTGTTGGCTGATGGAAGATTTTACGTTGTGACACGTACCGGAGGTACCCTGGTATTGGCGGCGAAGCCTCAATTCGAGCAATTAGCATTAAATGAACTCGGAGATGAAAGCACATTTAATGCCAGCGTGATTGCATATAATGGTGCTTTGATTTTACGCAGCGATAAAAATCTGTATTGCATCAAGAAGATGAATTGACGCGGTATTCGTCTGCATCTTTCAATAATACTTTTGGATTCCCGCTTCTTCGACTTCGCTTCCTTCGGCAAGCTAAGGACAGGCAGGGCAGGCTCTTGCGCTTTCAGAGATGACTGTTTTTCCAAAGTTTTTTGACCGAACATATACAATCTCTTATCACATTTAGGTGTTTTATTGGCGTGATTAAGGATTTTTTCCAAAAAAATTTAAAAAAGAAAGTGCAGGTCTTTGGTGCTGATACTCGTTTAATAAGCGATTGCTTATTATTCAAAATATGAGAAAGGTACGGTAATGGAGAACAACAGAAATATGAAATTCAATTGGCGAGCGTTCTTTTCGGTCCTGTCTGCACTGTCCTTTATTGGAATGGTCTTTACCGGGGTCATTCTTTTTGTAATTCCGCCCGGGCGTATCGCCAACTGGTCAGGATGGACCCTTCTCGGCCTTACCAAGCACCAATGGGTCGGCCTGCATGACTGGTTTAGTATCATCTTCGTGGCCGCATCGATCTTTCATGTTTATCTCAACTGGAAGCCATTAGTAAGCTATTTCAAGAACAAGGTCAGTAAAGCATTCGCTCTTCGCATCGAATGGGCGTTTGCACTTGTAATTTGCTGTATCATATTTCTTGGCACTCTTGTCGATATTAAACCTTTCTCCTCACTGCTCGCCTGGAATGAGAACATAAAACACAGTTGGGACATCAGCCAGCAACAAGCTCCTATCCCTCATGCCGAGTTACTTACGCTTACTGAACTATCCGAGCAAGTACAAGATGTGAGCCTCGAAACCATGCTTACAAACCTCAAATCGCGGGGGATTGAAGTTACATCGCCGGATGTCGTATTAGGTGATTTAGCCGAGGCCCACAAAATGACACCATCGCATCTTTATTACATTGCTTTAGGGCAGGCCGGGCCTGGCGGGGGCCAGAGAGGGCATGGGCAGAGAGGAGAACGGCAAGGTGAGGGTGGTGCTGAGCATGAGCAGGGCGGAACCATTCGAGTTGGTCGTATGACATTGAACTCATATTGCAATCAAAATGGCCTGGATGTGAATGAGGCCGTCAAAAAACTTCAAGATTCCGGTTTTAAAGCCAGTCCAGATATGACCATACGCAGCATCGCAGACATTACCGGCGTCCACCCCTCTGAAATCCGCACTCTCCTCGAACCTCCAATCCAATAGGATGGTCAACCAGTGTAATTAACATTTACGAAATTATGGCTTTGCTCCATGAACTCACATAAAAATTGGTTCAAAAAGCTCACATTTCCCGGATTTCTACGAATATTTTCGCACTTTTTCATATTTTTTTACCGCCATCTATTTGCTTATCATCCTCAAGCAGTATAGATTTAGGCCATCCATACTTTTCCTTCGCAAAATAGCAACTTTCCCAAAAATCAGCGAAAATCGCCCGAAAAACACATTATTTCAAAAAAATTGCCAAAAAAAGCTCCGGGAAATTACGATTAAACAATAACTTGAGAGTTTGCCGATTTCTTATGAAGACAAAATATGGTACACTCCGGTGCTTGAAAAAGTGAGTTTTTAGTAGTAAGAACTATTTTTTTGTAACAAAACGGCATTCTCGAGCGTCTGATATAATAGTTGTTGGTTTTGTTCTATATTACTGGTACGGAGTTGAGGTAAGCTCTGTGCCTATATAAACCTGTGAGTCCAAGTAGAGTTTTATTTTTGAGGCAGTAATGACAGTGCAACAAAAGAAAAAATTAGGCGAGCTACTATGCGAAAAATCATATCTGGATCAGCTCAGGCTTGAATCTGCGCTTGCCGAGCAAAAAATCGAACATCGGCGTTTAGGGCAGATTCTGCTGGAACTCGGCTATATAACGGAAACACAGTTAAACGAAGCACTTGCACTCCAGGCAGGTATAGAGAGGATAGATTTAACAAACATTTCAATAAGTACTGAAATACTTACCCTTGTACCAGCGGAATTAGTGAGTAAACACAATGTTTTGCCATTACGTTTTGATTCAAGAAATCATTCAGGGAACTCTGAAAATAATAATAAATTATTAGCTGTTGCGATGACGGACCCGTTTCAGATGCAGGTTCTTGAGAATTTACGCCTTGTCACCGGTTATCCTATTCGGAGGTATTATGCCGACCCGAAAGACATGGAAAATGCAATAATGAAATTCTACGGCAGCAATGTAGCACGGATGCTGGATAATCTTGTGCCGGTCGATCAAATGCCGGATGCAGATGATCTGGATAACATGGATTTTTCACCGGCCAAACTACATGAGCTGGCCAGAGAGCCCTCGCTGGTCAACCTTGTGAATCTGATAATCCTGGAAGCGATTGAAACCAGAGCGAGCGACATTCATATCGAGCCGTTCGAGCATGATGTAAAGATAAAATACAGGGTTGACGGCCTGCTTGTGGAGAGGTCACCTTCATCAAAGCGTCTCCAGGCGGCAATCATCTCACGTATCAAGATTATGGCGGATATGAACATCGCCGAACGGTTTGTGCCACAGGATGGACATATCGAATTCGCCGGCAAAAACGGCAGAGTAGATATTCGTGTTTCAACCGTGCCGACGGTACACGGTGAATCCATTGAGCTGAGACTTTTGGACAGGACGGCATCACTGATACCACTTCATGATTTGGGTATGAACGACCAATGTCTGGATGGTTTTGATAAATGCCTGCAAAAGACACACGGGATTGTGCTTGTTACAGGGCCGACGGGCTGTGGTAAGACAACGACTCTCTATGCAGCGATGAAAAGGATTTTCAAACCCTCGGTGAAGATGATAACTATCGAAGATCCTGTTGAATATCAACTCGAAGGCATAAACCAGATGCCTGTCAATCCGAAAAGAGGGCTTACGTTCGCTACGGGCCTGCGGCATATCCTTCGTCACGACCCGGACATCGTAATGGTAGGAGAGATTCGAGATGCAGAGACCGCCAATATAGCAATTCGTGCGGCATTGACCGGCCACCTTGTTTTCTCAACACTTCATACGAACGATGCACCCGGCGCGGTCACAAGATTAATCGATATGGGTGTCGAGCCGTTCCTGTTGGCCAGTTCGCTGGAAGCGGTGTTGGCTCAAAGGCTGGTGCGTAAAATTTGTTCGAAGTGCAAAGAACCTTACAAGCCCGACGAGCACCTCATAAAGAACCTGAACGGTTCTATGAAGATCGAACCCGGTACAACGTTCTATCACGGTGCCGGCTGCAATGAGTGCAACCATACGGGCATGAAGGGGCGATTAGGTATGTTTGAATTGCTCAGAGTAACCGGCAAGCTGAGAGAATTGATAGCGGAAAAACCAACTACAGAACAGATTATAAAAGCAGCCCCTGCGGACCATATTAGTATGGTACACGATGGTATCAGCAAGGTCTTAGAAGGTGTTACGACACCTGAGGAGATCTTCAGGGTCTCAAAGACTATAAGTGAAGACGAGTAATGCGAAGGTTTTCTGAACAAGTGATAAGATATAAGAAATGAGTCAGTATTCTTACAAAGCAGTTGACAGAGGCGGGGGACACGTCAAGGGACTGATCGAGGCCGTTGACCGCAGAAGCGCTGTGGCCGTTCTGGCGGATAAAGGTCATTTCGTAACAGAATTGTTCGAGAAAGACTATGCACCAAGCGCTGGATCGCAGGCTAAGGGCGAAGAGAAGGCCCCGCTGGATCTGAGCCGGTTTTTGCGATTCGGCTCGCGAAGGGTCAGCAGCAAAGACGTTTTAGCTATGACAACCCAGTTAAGCACGGCTTTACAGGCTGGGCTTCCACTGCTGAACGGTCTTGAGCTTATTCTTGAACAACAGCACAAGCCCGGAATGAGAGAAATGTTAGGTGAGCTTGTGAATTCGGTCAGCTCAGGGCAGTCACTTTCAGAAGCCATGGAAAAACACGAGAAGGTTTTCAATCCGTTGTATCTTTCGATGATACGAGTCGGTGAAACAGGAGGAATGCTGGAAGAAACGACTGCCCAATTGGCTGGGATACTGACCCGGGACGAGAAGATAAAGACAAATATGAAAAATGCTTCCGCGTATCCTATATTTGTATTGTGCATAGGACTTGCGTCAGTGGCTATTATAATCACCTGGATACTGCCGACTATAATAGGGACTATAAGCGAAACCGGCGCCTTGCTACCCCTGCCGACAAGGATATTGATGGGAATAAGCACATTTTCGAAAGCTTTATTCACCAAGGCCTATGGATGGATTTTACTGGCCATGATAGGGGCAGGGCTGTATTACTTTTCAAGATGGACAAAAACCGTCGGCAAACTCAAGTGGGACACTTTTAAGCTGAGAATACCTGTATTAGGCTCGGTATTGCAGACAATAGCGGTTGGTAGATTCGCCCGGACACTTGGGGCGCTCACCAAAGGGGGCGTAATCATTTTGGAAGCCCTTAGTGTAGTTCGGGACACGCTCGGCAACGAATTGCTGGGCATGGAAATCGATGCAGTGGCTGAAAAAGTCAAGCGCGGCGAGTCGCTGGCCGAACCATTGAGCGAGTCCGGACATTTTCCACCCCTGTTAGTGCAAATTGTCTCGATTGGTGAGCAGACAGGCAAGCTTGACGAACTGCTTTTAAATGCCGCCGATACTTTCGACACTGACGCAGATTCGGCGATAAACAGGTTTATGGCGATTTTCCCGGCGATGTTGATATTACTGTTAGCTTTAATAATAGGATTCATAATAATAGCAACGCTTTTGCCAATCGTGGCATTGACTCTCGGTGGCGGGATGGTTTAAAACAGTTTTGAGTTCTTAGTTTTGAGTTTTTATAGAAAGGTGATCAAATGAAGTGGAAGAAGTAGACGAGAAAGGCATTCACACTTATAGAACTGCTTGTAGTGATTGTTATTTTAGGGCTACTTGCAGGATTTGTTGCGCCTAAAATGTTAAAATCCATAGTCAAGGCCAAGAAGGACCTGGCAAAGCCCAAGATGACAATTATCGAAAGTGCAATTGAAAGATTCAGCCTTGATTGCGGCCAGTATCCGGATGATTCTATGGGGCTTGAAGCCTTGCTGATTCCGCCTGCCGGGCTCGAAGAAAAATGGAATGGGCCGTATCTAAAGGCCAGCCATCTGAACGATCCGTGGGACAATCCTTATATATATGTCGCCGAAGGCGAAATCAATCCGGGCAGCTACGATTTGGTCAGCCTCGGAGCGGACGGCACAGAGGGTGGGGAGGCTGACGCCGAAGATGTATTCAATGATTAAACAACCTG
>DAOUVA010000265.1 GCA_030667885.1 Phycisphaerae bacterium | reverse complement strand
TCCTTATCATCCGTTATTTGCATACGGCTACGGCTTAGACTATAGCATTATTGTTCCGGCCATTTCGATAACTAATCCTTCTGACGAAGCTAATCTTCCTGCAGGTGATATTGTTATAGAGGCAACGGCATCTGACAGTGACGGGTTTATCGCGGCAGTGGAGTTTTATGAAGGTTCGAATTATTTAGGTGAAGATACAACTGCGCCATACAGTTTTACATGGGTTTCTGCCCCTGACGGCAGTTATACGATAATGGCCAGGGCAATTGACAATGTCGGTGCTTTGAGTATAGATACTATTAGTATTACCGTTGGCGCCGGCATTAGTCAGGCGCCATTCCACGGCAGTCCGTTTGCGATACCGGGAAAGATCGAGGCCGAAGACTTTGACACCGGCGGAGAAGGTGTTGCTTACCATGATTCGGACGCAGGCAATAACGGAGGCCAATATCGCACTTCTGAAGACGTTGACATAGAAGGCTGCGCAGATACAGGAGGCGGGTACGACGTAGGATGGTTGGCGAATAACGAATGGCTGGAATATACCGTTGATGTTCCAGCGGCTGGAGAATATACGATAGAGGCCCGCGTTGCGTCAAACACTACAGGCGGAAACTTCCATATTGAATTTGGCGGCGTAGATAAGACAGGCAATATCAATGTGCCGGTTACCGACGGCTGGCAGAACTGGACGACTGTTTCTGCGACAGCTACGTTATCTGCAGGTACGCAGGTAATGAGATTTGCCAATGCCGACAGCTCAGATGAATATAATATTAATTACTTCGATATTTCTGCGAATAGTATTCGCGGTGACCTGGATGGGGACGGAACCGTCGATACTTTTGATCTTAGAATTATGGCAAGCGAGTGGCAGAGCGTCGGTGTATTAGCCGATATTGAGCCAGTGGGCGGAGATGGAACCGTAAACTTCAGAGACTTTGCGGCATTAGCGATTAACTGGCTGCAAAGTATTTAAAGGCTAATGGTAATCTTAAAGTAATACGGCATGAGCAACACAGTTGTCCTGAGTGAATATGGTTCTCTGAAGCTAATCAAGCTTTTTTGCTGCAGGTTTTAAACTCACAGGAATCCGCTTTTTGCTTTTAGTATGTAGATAAAGAAGAAACTTCTAATTGATAAAGTAATTGGCTTTATTTTGGGCTGAGAGTGGGTTTTAGGTTAGTTCTTGATAAATAGCAGGGAAAGGTTAGGATAGTGTTATAAAAGCAAATAAAGGGATATTATGAGTGAAACAGGGAGTGATAAACAAGGGGTCGAGCGAAGCCGGAAGGCTGTTTAAATAAGTTTTACAAAGTAGAAGGAGCTTGTGATATGGAAACGAGGCAAGGCTTGTCGAAGGTAAAAATGCTGTTTGTTGGAATTGCCATGGGTGTCGTAATCATAATTATAATTGGAGCCATCGGGAGTTATCTGGATCCAAGTACAGCGTTGACAAAACACCCAAAAAAATTTGGTGATATAACGATCTTTGT
Organism: Phycisphaerae bacterium; assembly: GCA_030667885.1. Classification (GTDB taxonomy): domain Bacteria; phylum Planctomycetota; class Phycisphaerae; order Sedimentisphaerales; family Anaerobacaceae; genus NIOZ-UU13. The sequence goes on along the minus strand of DAOUVA010000265.1, from coordinate 4,933 downwards.
CCAGGAAGCTGCCAGTGGTGGAGATGCTCTCTGCCAGGATGAAGATATTGATCAGATGCTATTTATGGCTAAAGCGGATGTTCCTTTCCTGACGATCGGTTTGGATAATTCGGGTAAAATAAACGGTCTGTCTCTTCTTGATAATAGAGGAAAACTGTTTTTTACTATGACACCTTCAACGGATTCCGGCAGATGGGAAGGTGCAATATATGCTGGCCAAGACAACAATGACTGTATTGTAGGGGAGATGTTTGTCGACATAAATTTTGACGGTCGTTTTGATATAAGAAGAATCTATGATGATACAGGGAAGAAAGTCTCTTCGTATATTTATATTTAACAGGGTTGGAAGAAGATTGACCGCTGTAACTTCGAGAAGGCGATAGCAGGCACAACGACATACATTTTCGATTTCAACGACAAGTGGGAAATGATTGAATGACTCCAGAAATCATTATGGGGAATACGAACCAAAAGTAGACTCAATCTGCAAGGCATTATTTTGGGGCTATTAAGTGGATTTTTGGGGTTTAATCGGCATCAACAGCTTAATTGTTTGCAAAGGATGAATTTTTTTAATTTATTCCTTGCATTACTGCGTCATATCGGTTATCGTATTATACCAAAGTTAGTGGAGAATATTCTTTCATCTCTCAGGAGTATGCCCCAGTAAATTAAGAACGAGAGATACTATTTATGAGGCCTATAAACAGGCCAAGGAGAAGTACAAGTGAGTATAGGAACAGTAAAATGGTTCGATTCGGGCAAGGGATTTGGTTTTATTAATCCGGATGACGGCGGCGAGGATTTATTCGTCCACCACTCGGAGATTAAAACAGAAGGCTATGCATCACTCGAGGAAGGCCAAAAGGTTGAATTTGAAGTCGGACAAGGCAAAAAAGGTCCCTGTGCGACGAGCGTAACTCCCTGCTAAGCAGGTAACAATGCTTTAGAACCGAAAGGCCCTGCCATTTAGCAGGGCTTTTTTTATGTTTATAGTGCAGAAATCTACTGCGAAACAAAGCAAATCCAGCCGGGGTGGCTTAGGGTTAATTTATTGACCACAATTACGTCAGTCGTTAAGATTGTGCTATATTGCGTCGTAAGCAGGGATAATTAAAATGAAGGGATTGGTCGCTGGTCGCAATGATTTTATTGTTTCTGATAACTGTTTTCATTGTGAGTAACTCACCAAATAATTTTTTTTCGTTTATGGGTAGTTGTTAACTCGAGTTATCTGGTTTATTTGGCTTTCGGGTAGATAAGGTATCGATAGGGTTTTACTATGCTGAATCCCTCTAAGAGAAGATATCGGTTAAGGATTGTGATTCCGGCGTATCCGGCCTTTAATATTTATTCGGGCATAGCCAGAACGACAACGGCTTTAGGTGCTGTTTGTGTAGCCAGTGCCGCGAATAAAATGGGAAAATGGGATGTCGAGGTTATTGATGAAAATAACCTCGGCAAATTCGGGCCCCAGTCAGACACTGTAGGGGCCGACCATGAATTTTTACAAAGGCAAAGACCTGCGGATGTAGTTGGATTATATGGGGGTTTGACGAGCACCATCCCCAGACTGTATCAAATAGCGAATTTCTACAAGAAACAAGGAATTATCACTATCTCGGGCGGACAGCATTTCGTGGAAGAGACTATACCCGAAGCGCTAACTGCAGGTATTGACTATATTGTTCTCGGCGAAGGTGAAGAAACAATCAAAGAACTGCTGCAGGCTATAGAAGGCAATCAAGATATAAGTGAAATCAAAGGTATTGCTTATCTGAAAAATGGCGACCCTGTTTTCACTGCAAAACGAAAATCTTTGACGGACTTTGACAATCTGCCGCTGCCAGATTTTTCGCTGGTACGCTACGCTAAGATTAGGCTTTATCCGGTGGAGAGAATCCGTGGCTGCGGCATGAATTGTGAGTTTTGTACCGTCAAGGGCAGCCCAAGGCATGCCGAACCCGAACGGTTACTTGAGCACATCAGCCTTCTTGTGGAGACATACAACGCGAAGGATTTTTTTATCGTTGATGATCTTTTCGGCCAACAACGAGATGAAACAATAAGGCTTTGCAGGATGCTGGTGGATTACCAGCGAAGAATCGGCAGACGATTAATTATAACGGTCCAGATGCGACTGGACAAGGCACGGGACAATGAATTGCTTTGCGCCATGAGGGACGCCGGCATTAGAACAATATGCATCGGGTATGAATCCCCGATTGAGGAGGAACTGAAGGCCATGAACAAGCATATCAGGTCGGCCGATATGCTTTCGCTGACGAGAACATTTCGCAAATCCGGGTTTTTTGTGCACGGCATGTTTATCTTTTGTTATCCTCTTAAGGACAATAGCGGCTTCAAAATGTCTGTCAATGAACGTGCCAAGTGTTATAAGGATTTTATCCTTAAGGCAAAGATTGACACAGTACAGATATTACTGCCGGTGCCTATTCCTGGTACGGAATTGCGGGGCAGGTTGCAAAGACAAAAGCGGATTTACCCGCTTGAGGATATCGGCTGGGAATATTATGATGGAAGTTTCCCATTGTTCGAACCTGATGAACCATTGAACTCTGAAGAGATACAGCAAAGCAGCAGAAGGGTTATGGGCAGGTTCTATAAATTTGGATACATGTTTCTGGTGCCTGTAAATATTCTCTCATTCACCCGTATGATATTCTTTTTTCATAACATCCGCTTGGGCTGGCGGCGGTGGTATCGTTCGTGGCGCAACCATCTGATTCGCTTTGGGGGTTGGATTATTTTGCGGAAATGGACCATAGCGTTTAGAAGCGACAAATTTCCGGAAAAATTACAAAAGGCCCGCCAACACCTGAGCCATATGCAGTGATTATTCCTTGATAAGGGGCAGGTAATTGTTAAGATGTTGTGATTAAGGGGAGGGTTTTGAAAGGTGGTAAGATGCAGGTGAGAAGATACGGGTTTGGGGGGGTAGTATTATTGCTGGCGGTTATATTGAGTTGTCCGGTGGCGGTTGGGGCGAAGGGGTTTCTTCGCACGGAGGGACAGGACATTGTCGATGAAACCGGGGAGAAGGTTTTTCTTAGAGGAGTAGGGCTGGGGAACTGGCTTTTGCCGGAAGGTTATATGTGGAAGTTCGGCCCGCAGGGTGACCGGCCTCGCAAAATCGAGAAAATCGTGAGCGATTTAATCGGTCAGGAAAGCGCGGAGAAATTCTGGCTGGATTTTCGCAGGTATTATATTACCGAAGCAGATATAAAGCGCATCGGGGAGGTCGGATTTAATTCGGTTCGTCCAGCTCTTAATGCCCGCCTGTTTTTGACCGAGGGTGAAACGGCCTGTTATGTGGATGAGGGGTTCGAGCTGCTGGACAATCTTATCAAATGGTGCAGGAAGTATGATATTTACGTTATCATCGATATGCACGGCGCTCCGGGTGGGCAAACGGGGACGAATATCGACGACAGCCCAAGAGATGAGCCGGAACTTTTTATGGATGTGAAGAACCAGGACAGGCTTGTTAATCTCTGGGTGAAAATCGCGGGTCGTTATAAAGACGAGCCGACGGTCGCGGCTTACGACCTTTTGAACGAGCCTCTGCCGCATCGTACGGGCGCGGCGGAGAAATACAAGGACCAGTTGGAGCCGCTATATAAACGAATAACCGAGGCGATACGGCAAGTGGACAGCAAGCATATGATTACACTGGAAGGTGCGGACTGGTCGAATGACTGGTCGGTCTTTTCGGAGGTTTTTGACGATAATGTTTTTTATCAGTTTCATTATTACTGCTGGGACCGGCCGGACAATTTGAAAAGTGTAAGTCAGTTTCTTGCGGGACGGGAGAGGCTTGATACGCCGATATGGGTCGGCGAGACGGGCGAAAAGGGCAACGCTATTTACTGGGGGACGACGCAGTATTTCGAGGCGAATAATATCGGGTGGTCTTTCTGGCCTTGGAAGAAGATGGACGCGAAGAACACTCCTTATTCGATAAATAAGCCGGAGGGATGGAACGAAATCCGGGCGTACTCGGAGGGTAAAGGCAAACCGTCGAAAGAGCTGGCGCAGAAGGCGTTCGACGAACTGATAGAGAACATCAAGCTGGAAAACTGTGTGCATTTTCCGGATGTTGTCAACGCGATATTCCGCCGCGTGCCGGGGAAGGTTGAGGCGGAGAACTACGGCCATGAAGGGCTGAACAAATCTTACTTTGTGAAGGACACCGGGCGGAAGGCGAAGCACTATCGCAGTTCGGAGCCTGTGGAGGTTGAGGTTATCGAGGGGGATAGGGACAGATGGGTTTCCGAACAGTGCATTAAATTGGGCGAAGGCGAATGGACGGCCTATGAGATTAACAGCCTGGAAACGCAAACCTTCAGGGCGGTCGTCAGGGCGAAGGCTGAAGGGGCTGCGGCTACTTTTGTGTTTTCGTTGAACGGCCAGAGCGAGGAGATTAGTATTACCGAGACAGATTGGGTTGACATAGAGCTGGATGAAGTGAAATTCTCGGAAGGGGTCAACAGGGCCAAAATCGAGGTCAGCTGCGGTGAGGTTTATTTTGACTGGTTTAATTTTGAGTGACGGAAATATGCAGACGGAACGGGGGAGTTTTTAGGAGCTAAAGAGAAGTGACCGGTCGAGAACGGGTATTTAATCTGTTGGAAGGTAAATCGGTGGACCATCTGTCGGTTATGCCGATTACGATGCAGTTCGCCTCTGATGCGGTCGGGAAAAAATACAACGACTATGTCACGGACTACAAAGTTCTGGTCGAGGGGCAGATTAAGGTGGCGGAGGAATTCGAGTTCGACCATGTATCGGTGATATCCGACCCTGCGCGTGAGGCGGCAGACTGCGGGGCGAAGATAATCTATTCGGAAGATTCGCCGCCGGCGATAGACAACTCGAACGCGCTGCTGGCGGATAAGAGCAAACTTGC
>DAOUVA010000328.1 GCA_030667885.1 Phycisphaerae bacterium | reverse complement strand
TTTCTGGGGTCAATTTCACACTTTCGTGACGCCTATCAACGATAACAACGACAAATCAAAGACAAATTGGGGGAAATATTTTTTCAGCCAAACACAGGCAACGAAAAAACAAACACTTACAAACAAACGGAATGCCTCATTAAAGCTGCGATTCTTGCCGCCCGATTCTTCGGAATACGTACGGCAAGTGCTCGATTATTGATCGGCCAGCTGCGTTGAGCCAACCAAAATTGATATCAACTGTAGGTGAATATGTTGAGATGATTTCTTCTATCGATTATAAGAACATAATTTGGATTAACCCAAACCGTCCATTTGCAACAGCCATGCACCTTTAGGCTACTGTTACGCTACTGCTACGCTACGGTCAGCATCATAAGTCTTTATTTGACAATTATAAACCATTTATTCACAAGTACTTACAAAACCCGCAATCGGATTAAGTAAACGGTGAGAAAGAAATGTAGCAATCGTGTAATACTTTTGGAGATAAAAGGAGCTGACAATTTTCTTAAGCTGCCAGCTTTTGAATACAGGATTGGCTCGTTTCGCTACACATGAAACGGCTCTACAAAATACCCAGGTTTTTATCACGGAGGTCAAGCCCATCAAAGCGGCTTTACTGCCCAGCGAAATTTGGCCGATGCGCTACGCGGATTTGAGACAATTTCTTTGATTTGCGGCACGATTGCATTTTGGGCCACTAACCGATATATGCCATTCCTGACACCGTCACGAAACGACTGTTTGATAAGGCGGTCTTCGCCGCTGTGAAAACTTATTATACCGATTCGTCCTCCCGGACGCAGGCAGTACGGGGCAACTCTTAAAAGTTCTCCTAAAGAACCGAGTTCATCATTTACCAGTATTCGCAGGGCCTGGAATGTGCGGGCAGCGGGGTGCAATGAACTAGATTTTGAGGTGCGCTGCTGTTGCCACCTTTTCAGAATCAGGCCTTTGGCGCTGAAAATCAGCTGAACAAGTTGTAAAGTTCGCGTTATCGGGTGCACGGCCCGCTGGGTAACGATCAGGTGGGTAATTTCCTGATGGTCCGGCTCGTCAGCCAATTCCCAAAACGCTTTGGACAGTTGTTCTTCGGAAAGGGTGTTAAGCAGATCGGCACCCGTTCGCTTCAGTCGGTCGTCCATACGCATATCGAGCGGACCATCATGCTTATAACTCATGCCGCGGTTGGGATTGTCTATCTGCATACTTGAGACACCAATGTCGGCAAAGATGATGTCATAGCCATCGATTTTTTCTTTGTTCAACACATTTGCAATACCGGCGAAGTTACTGCGATAAAAGCTTACAGGCACATTCTCTTTGCTCAGCCGATGACGGGTACGTTCAAGTTCGGTGTTATCGACGTCAAAGGCGATTAATTTTCCGGCGGGGCCTATGCGTTTCATAAACTCTGATGCATGGCCGCCATAGCCAACAGTACAGTCAACAACAACTTCGCCAGGTCCGGGCATCAGGTACGATAAAATCTCCTCTGTCAGAACAGGAATGTGAGTGCTGACCGGCGTTTTACCTTTTGCACGCAAGTGGTCTCGCAGCTCAGGATGAGATATGATGTTATGCTCTTTGTATTTTTGCTGGTAGTTCTTTGGATGGGTACCGCTATATCTGGGGCGCCGGCGGCGGTTGGGCGAAGGCGGATTGCTATTGTCGGATTGGTCAAGTGCATTCATACAAACTCCAGGTATATCAATTTTGGTGCACACCTTTCCCTGCCAAGAACCTCTTAGCTGTTTATTTTGAATGGCTTATATAAAGTCTTGACTCAATTGTCAAAGACTAAAATCTCCCTTGTGCTTCAGCTACTCTCTGGCTGAACTGTGATTTTGAGTTGAGACTTATCCATTGTCGGGCGTGTCGGCCCCAACACAAAGATCTTATGATGCTGGTGCTGGCTTACCAATCTGTTTATGGTTGTAAAACCGATACCAAACAAAAAAAGCTGACAGTTTATCGAACTGCCAGCCTCTTGAAAATTTTAGCTGTTCTGTTTCTTGTGATTTCTTATAAGAACCTTTGTAATGGAATATATGAAAATAACCGAAATAAAAACAGCTAACATGTCGATATTAGTAATAAATAGAAATGAGCTAAATAAATTTAGGTCCGTAACACAAAGAAAAATAATGGAGAAAAAGATGACAACCATAAAGGCATTAGAGAAATCCATGAAAATGTCAGAAATAAGAACAAAGGCTAAGAATCTTGGAATAATCCCGGGAAAGCTGCAGAAGGCAGAACTCATCCACACTATCCAGATAGCAGAAGGACACACACCGTGTTTTGGAAGATCAAATGGTCAGTGTTCGTACACTGATTGCTGCTTCATGGGCGATTGTCTTAAAGTCAGATTATGATTGGATATGAAATACCAAATAAATGATCTTCTGACAAATGCCAGGGATTATTGTGGTCGTATCGAGCTTAACTAAAACAGAGTATGGTTATTATTTGTTTTTTCCAATGTTATTTGGATGAAAACCTGAATTTATATATCAGAGACAATTATGATTTTAGCCCAAAATGTCACAAAATATTTTGGCAGATTTCAGGCCTTAAAAGATGTTTCTTTCGAAATTAAAAAAGGTGAAATCGTTGGTTTTTTAGGCCGGAATGGTGCAGGCAAAACGACATTAATGCGTATCCTGACTTCATATTTACCTGCCAGTTCAGGTAAGGTTGTAATAGGGGGCGATGATGTTGAAAAGAATTCACTGGCTATCCGAAGAAAAATAGGATATTTGCCGGAGACCCCACCGCTTTACTCAAATATGACAGTGAACGACTACCTTAAATTCGCAGCGGAGATAAAAGATGTGCCCGCCAGAGGGCGGTGTAACCGTATTGATGAAGTTTTAGAGGAATGCAACATTGGCGAGGTAAGGGATAAAACTATCGGAGTTTTGTCAAGAGGATATAAACAACGCGTAGGAATTGCACAGGCTATTATTAATAAGCCGAAATTACTTATTTTGGACGAGCCAACAAGCGGACTCGACCCTATTCAAAATCTCCAGGTACGCAAACTGATCAAAAGTCTAAAATATGAAAGAACCGTCATTTTAAGTACGCACATTCTTTCCGAAATTGAACAAATCGCCCAAAGAGTATTAATTATCAGATCGGGTCGAATTATTGTTGATAAATCGTTGGATATGCTCTTGAAAGATTATAGTGATGAACAATGTGCCGAATCGACTCTTGAGGAGGTTTTTGTGAAGTTACATTCTGAAACATCTGAGGGAAATAATGAATAAAGTTTTTGCGATAGCCAAAAAGGAGTTGACGGATTATTTCAAGTCTCCTATGGCATACATTGTACTGATCCTCACGGTTTCCGTATTCAATATTTTCTTTTATATGATTGTCGATCAAAACAGGGAAGCATCCTTGCGTGATGTTTTCAAGGTTATGGAGTTTATGTTTGTTTTTCTGATTCCGCTTTTAACCATGAAAATATTTTCTGAAGAGAAGCTGACAGGAACAATAGAATTCTTAATGACTTCACCAATAACAAATACTGCCATCGTTTTAGGTAAATATTTGGGCTCTTTGATCTTCTTTACATTAATAATAAGCATGACTGTTACTTACTATTTTATTATTGAATATTTCGGCCAGCCTGACCGGAGGTCTATACTAACAGGTTTTTTAGGTATTTGGCTGGAAGGATCCTTTTTCCTCGCTATCGGCATATTGACATCATCGTGGACACGCAATCAAATTATCGCAGCGATAAGTTCATATGCGATTTTGTTTTCATTATATTTTTCGATAAGTTTTACTAATTCTCTCAGTGGCCCTATGGAGGCAGTAGTTCGATACGCCGGCACATGGAGTCATTTAGGGAATTTTACAGTTGGCCTTATTACCATCGCAGATGTGGTTTATTATTTAAGTGGAATCATTTTCTGTTTGATTTTAACAAGATTTGGTATTGAGAATCGATTATGGCGTTAAGCAAGAATTATAAAATTTCATCTGTTTTCTTTGGTGCAGGCTCTGCTTGTCTGGCGTATGGTCTATCTATTTCTTATATCGAGCAGCATTTTAGCATCTTAGCTGTATCACTTGCTTTATTGGGTGTAGTCTTATTGTTGTTTTGCTTTCTAAATATCAAGAGGATATCCCAGAAATCTTCAAAAGTATCACATTGGAAAAAATATGGTATTGTCATACTTGTTATTTTCCTGTCGATAATCTTTTCTATTGGAATAAACTTCTTAGCTTACACTTGTAAATTGAGATGGGATTTGACTAAAACCGGCCAGCATACTTTAACAGAAAGCACAATAGATTATATTGAAGGGCTTACGCGAGATGTCCAGTTGACGGCCTTCTTTGTTGGATTGCCCCCCAAATATCTGGAAGACATTTTTGAAGAATACAAAAGAGTTTCAAAAGGTAGAATTAAAACCGAAATCATCGATCCTATCGTTCAAATAGGCCATGCCGCCCAGTTTGGCAATATCATAAACAGCGAAGAAAACAAAGTTATTATCCAGTCAGGTAGCGAACGAAGAGATGTTGATTTTACGAAAAAGCCGTTATCGGAGGAACAACTAACCAATGCTATTGTTCGTGTAACGAGAGAAACTCGCAATGTATATTTCCTTACTGGGCACAAGGAATACGGCATCTTTGATAAGGGAGAAAAGGGATTAAGTGATTTGGTGAAATTGTTATCGTCGAATCGTATCACCAGCAAGGAAATTATGCTTGGAGTTACAGGAGCAGTCCCCGAAGATTGTGATGTTCTGATTATACCTGGACCTCATAATGTTCTAACAGAAAAAGAAGATGGGATTATAGAAGAATATTTGAAAAAAGGTGGTGATGCATTGTTCTTAATTGAACATATTATTGTTACGACTCCAGATAGACCTTTAACAGAAGAAGAAATGCATAAAAATCCATCCTTGAATAGTATTCTTAATAATTGGGGGGTGATGGTAGCAGACGATATTGTAGTTGATTTAAAAAGTCATGCCGGCTCGGATGTTGGATGTCCTGCTACGCGTAATTATGTACCACACAAGGCCATCACCGTAGGTTTAGATTACACTTTTTATGTCAGGCCAAGATCCATTTCAACCTATGAAAATCGACGTGATTCAATCAAAACAGTCCCTATAGTACTAACATCTTCAGCACAAACCAGTTGGGGCGAAACCGACAGAACCTTAAATGTGAAATTCGACAAAGCCCTCGACAGCTCGGGGCCAGTTCCTTTCGCATATGCTATTTGGGAGCCTAAAGATGCTAACGATACCTCTGATACTCGCATAGTAGTTTTTACTGATGCTGATTTTCTGAGCAACGCCTATATTGAACATTACAGCAACGCCGAGATGGGGCTTAATGTTATTAACTGGTTGTCTGAACTGGAGTACAAGGTATTCCTCAACCAGAAAGAAATAAAAGTCGAACGGCTTGATTTGACCAGTAAACAAAAACGCATAATTGCCGTTATCCTTACGCTCGTGCCTATCCTTATTGCTGTTAGCGGTATAATGATATGGATAAGACAGAAAAATTAATTACAGGTATCGGGATTTTTAACAAGATGTATAGTAAATCCTTGATGCGGTTAGTTCTGGC
>DAOUVA010000432.1 GCA_030667885.1 Phycisphaerae bacterium | reverse complement strand
CCAAAGACAATCGTTCCTGTTACTAGTACCCTTGAATCGAGGTCTTTTATGATGAAAAGTCTCATCTCGTCGAAATAAGCCTTTTCCGTTTCCGCCAGGAACAGCATCCTGTCGAGAGTTCGCTTGGGGCTTTCATTGTCAGCGAAAAGAGCAACATTTTCGGTTCCGATTGATACTCCTTTCTGCAAACCTACGCGACCGCCGGGATGAAGCCGGACATTGGCAAGGTGAATTGGGACATTGCCTGCACCAAAGGCAAAGCTCAAACGGGCGTTGTCGTCATCAGCTTTAGCAATAAAGCCGAAAAGAAACGTTTGCCACTCCCGCTTTAATTCCACATCTCGCGACAGCCCAAGATTACTCCATGAGCTATGGTCCTGACTGACAGAGCAATTTACCCTCCTCGGTTCGTCAGCGGCGGCTTCAAACATAACGGTGTAATATCTCCCTGACTTTAAAGAAATTCCTCCCTGGTTAAACTGTAGGTGCCATTCGGTATCATCGGCCTTGTCAATTTTAATGCAGAGCGCATCTTTAGATTGATAGCGCTGCTTTGAGAGCGAAGCTATGCAACCGGAATGCTGTTCAATGCTCCAGTTTGTCGGAACACTACTGCCCGACGTGGTCATCTGCAAAATACTGTTATTCAGCAGGTTCTTTCCGAGCGGCTCGGCACCCTCAGCCCAAATCCTTCGCAGTTTTTCATCTGAGCCGTAGCGTTTTTTTAGCCAGGCGTTGTATTTTTTTTGTAGAATATCTGCATAGTACGGAGGAAGCGTCCGCAACGTGTTTTCACTGTCCCACATAAAGAAGCTGTTTTCATTAGTAATCTCGACAAACGCTACAGCAGGGTCATCAGCGTAACGGACTTTTCGATATGGATTGATATGGGTCAATAACTGGCGGGCAAATTTTTTCTGAGCATCAACCAGGGCAGGTGTAAAGATATTGTAGATTTTATCGTATTGACGGTTAGCCTTTGGTAAGCCTAAATATTCGCTATGTGCCCGGCCAACGTGCAGATTGATATTGACATAAATTCCATGACGAGCCAGTTGGTCGATAAAAAAGTCGAGTCTATCCAGCGCTTCAGGGCTAATAGTTTTACCATCCTCAGCATTCCACAGTCCTCGGGGCCAGCGTGCGCTGTCCATATGGTGGCACCGGACGCTATTGACGCCGGCCGCAGCCAGACGGGCGGCGATATAAGGGGCATCTTCATGCCTTGGCATATTTGCCCCAAATGACAGATTCACACCCCAAAGCCTTACCCGTTCACCGCTTCGATAGAAGTGTCCATCCCGCGCCTGCAAACGATTACTGTCGGTCCTGACAGGCTCAATTGATGTAACCGCAATCAGCGAGTCGGGATTTGGTTTTGCAGGAATTACGAAAGGGACCATATCTCCTGCCATCGACTCCCCACAAACAAGAGTACATATTATAAACACAGGAACCAGAAAATGTTTCGTGCGGTTTGTTCTTATATTACTGCGGATCCGGCTGTAATTTTCCTGGTATCTCATAAAGGCCTCCTATCCAAATAAAATGAACTGGATTTAGTGATTAATTACTTTTCCTTTAAACTCTACTTATGAAAAAGCTCGTATCAGATGATATAGTCTGCGCCCGGTACTATCAACAGAAAAAACAGCCTCTTCGGCCTTCGTATCGTATTATTCATTACAGAATTTATAACGAAGCTTGCATAAAAATCCGTCAGACAATATGATGGTGGCACAAATATCAAACAATAACTATCAGGTACGGAGTATCCAATGGCACATAAATTCATCAACGAGATCAACCCGGGAGAAACAATCGATGATATTTATATTGTGAAGGACCCGATTTTGCGGAGCACAACACGAGGCGATTTATACATAGCGATGTTCCTTCAGGACCGCACCGGACAAGTGAACGGTCGGATGTGGCAGGCAACTGAAACGATTTATAAAGCGCTGCCAAAACCCGGCTTCGTTCATATTCAGGGCCGAAGCGAGCTTTATCAGAACAACCTGCAAGTCATCATAAATAATGTTAGCGCAGTCGATGGAAGCAATGTCAGCATAGATGACTTTCTTGCGCAAACAGACAAAGATACAAAACAACTGTTCGATGATATAAAAAAGTTAGTAAGCCAGGTCAAAAACCCACAATTGAAGGCACTGGTCGGGGCGTTCCTGGATGATGCCGAACTGATGGAAAAATTTCAGAGAGCACCGGCCGCAATGAAAATGCATCATAACTATATCGGGGGGCTGCTTGAGCATACCCACAATATGCTGCAAGTAGCCGTTGCGATATTACCGCTGTATCCTGATGTACAAGCCGACCTGGTTTTGGCGGGCATCTTTCTTCACGATATCGGCAAGACCGAAGAACTTTCTTATGATATGGCCTTTTCATACACCGATTCGGGGCAGTTAATCGGCCATATTTCCAAGAGCCTTGTTATGATAAATCAAAAGGCAGATGCGCTGAGAAGCAAGGGAACACAAATCGACCAAACGGTACTGGATGCTATCGGTCATATTATACTCTCGCACCATGGCCAATACGATTTCGGCTCGCCAAAACTTCCGGCAACGGCTGAGGCATTTATGGTCTATTATATTGACGACCTGGATGCCAAAATGAGCCAGGTAACGGCGCTAATTGAAAGCGATACGAGCGATTCAAACTGGACCGGCTGGCATAATGCTTTGCAAACCCGGCTTTATAAAAAACATATCGAATAACAGCAATTGATTTAAATGCTCTGAGAACGATCTCTCTCCAGGACAATGCCGGAAAAACGCCAGATTTTTCTGAACTGCTCATGGGGTATCGACATCATGCCTGACATAGGATCAGCTACAGTTACTGCTTCGTCGGAGACTTCCAGGACAGCCAGGCAGTGGTCCAGAAGGAACGAATCTCTTACCATAGCCAAAGTAAGACCTGCATTTTTGAGCTGCTCAATTGAATCAAAGTGACGGTACTTAGCTCTCAGACCGGCTGGGCCATAACGATTTTGTAGCGCGGAGGTAAGGCAGGCAGGGAGTGTTCCTGCGACAGGACTGGTATGAGAAAGTACGGCTATCTCCCCTTCTTCGGCGGATAAACCTAATTTTCCGAGAACTGTAACCGCGGCAGCCGGTCCGCAGGTGTAATCCGTACTCTGAAAGCAGACACCATTGGAACTAAGCCTTGTTTGAATATTCGAAAGATGGTCCTTAATCAAAGCCGGAACAAGAAAAGGCAAAACCGAGTGCCAGATTACGACCCCAACCATCAGGAGGCAAACCAGGAATTTCTCGCATTTGCGCGGCAGACGTGAAAGCGGAACGGTCAGACCCATTGTAACAGCGAAAGATAAAATGACGAATTTAATCCGCCCAGCTACAATCCAACTGAACGGCCGGACAAAGTGCAGCTCGTTATTGTACCTGATAAGAACCATTGTCAGGATGAGTGAAAATGGCAGAAAATATCCTAATGTCCACCAGGATTTACGAAAACCTGAGAAGACTCTGCCAAGAAAAACTCCGAACAAAGCTACCAGAATAACACCCACAGTTTCAATCCATGGATTCAATACTTTACCTCCATAGAATTTATAAATATTTTCGCTTTTCACATTATACCAAATTAAGACGCATAAATCAAGGAAATTGTCACTGGCCTTCCCCGGATAAAAAACGTGTGCGCTCATGGGGCCCCCTGGAACTGTTTTGAGATTGGGTTTGCCTTCGAAATGATTAGTGATTAATGATGATTGATTCCGTCGGAGGAAGGCCGGATAAATATTGGCTTTGAATTGGGTTTGTTTTTTTTGGGCCATATCCGCATTTTTCATCGTAATCGGTTGTAAATACACACTTTGCATCAATTTTGGCCCTTTCGGCAATTGGGTTTGAATTGGCTTTGTTTTGGCTTTAATTGGGTTTGAATTGGGTTTGTTTTGGGTTAAATTGGCTTTGTTTTGGCTTTGTTTTTCCGTGTCTAAAATCGTCATAATTTTCATAATCCTTTGTGGTATATAAGTTTACGCTCATTTTATCATTTCTTAAATTGGCTTTGTTTTGCATAAAAAGGGGTGATTTGTCGAACATTCTCTACTGGAGTAGAGCGTTTGGCCGGTT
>DAOUVA010000094.1 GCA_030667885.1 Phycisphaerae bacterium | reverse complement strand
TTGTCTGCATCGAACGCCTGGGTGGTCTGCTGAAGTCGTACCATAGACTGGCTGCTTGAGCAAGTAGGGGGGAGCCGACTTCGGCAATTGAACTTTGTAGCACAAGGTGTTCGCGTTTTTTGTAAGGAAAAGTCTCTTTTTGTGTCATTGCATCGGCGAGCAGATTTAATGCAGCGGAATATCTATGGTGAAACGAAATATATCTCTTTTTGGGTTAAGAGTTTGTGCTGGGATGAATATTTACACCCTACGCCCACGGGAATTATTGGTGGCTCATTTGATTGCTTGAGCACTCCAAAATCAGAAGAGTAGGATGCTTCCACCATCCAGTTTGAATCAAGGCTGATGATTGCCGTGAAAAATAACAAGCACGTCATTTTCATACTCTCATACTCCATTTGAAGAATCAAATCCAATTAACTATAAAATGGTTGTGCCGTATTGCCACAAAGCATGAATATATTTAACTGCTAAAGGCTCGAAGGCTTCTTCTTACTTTTCTGACGCGATTAGTTTCTTACAGCTCTTTAATAAAAATGTTCTTAAACTGCAAGAGGCTTGGAGGGCTATTCCATTTGCCGTCACGTTTGCCGCCATGATGTTGAAGTGCTAAGGTACCTTCTGCGGCTACTCCGGGCAATTGAGCTTTCTTTATGACTGTTTTGCCGTTTAATACGACTGTTACTCGCTCGCCGCGCATCGTTATCTCAAAGCGATTCCACTGGCCGACGGGCTTGTCGGCCTGCGTTCGAGGGGTCACGCCGGCACGAACAGCAGCCGGCTGCTTGGCATCGTTCCTATAACCATAAAACTCACCGGAACCAATAGGCCAGCACCAGATGTTAACCTGGTTCTTGCCCGCACCGCGAAGGAATATTCCGGAATCGGAATCGGGAAGTGACATCTGCATTTCCTGGCCTTTTATATCCCGTGCGTGTGTGCCATCTGGAAGGATATAGAAAACACGGGGGTTCATATAAGGAGTTTCCTTGATTCTCCAGTCAACTCGCAGTACGAAATCACCGAATTGTCTGATCGTCCACAGGTTCTTGTCGTCTTTCGCCTCGCTTTCGGCATCGTAGTCTATAACTCCATCAATCACCTTCCAGTGTCCACCATCACCTTCGGGCACCTTCCAGCCGGTGAAGTCGCGTCCGTTGAACAGCGAAGTGAATCCCTGAGGTGCTATGTTATCCACTTCCTTCCTCGGTCTTGCAGAACGACGTTGCCGGGCTGCGGCCTTCATCGAAGGAGCCATCTGCAGAACCATTCCTACAAAAATCATCCATACTATAAGCCTTGTTGATTTCATTTTTACCTCCTAAAACCATTCATTAAAAAAATCTGATATGTTTTATTACTGAACTTAATTGAGCAACAGCAAATTATGCCCTGTTCTATCCGCAAAGTCAATATGAGTGTACTTTAATTCATTATCACCCGTGTCCAAAATATTTGTTCACGGACATTAAGGCAAACATATTATACCCGGCTGTTGCTCATGCTTGGTATCAGAATATTCACAACGTTCAGCTTTTCTACTTAAAACGACAGAACCATACCTGATTGACTCAGGGGAAGATAGAAAACAATCTTTGCAATTGCTGTGCTAATTTGGTATTCTATTCTAAGACAAGCTAAGAAGCATATACGAGCTGTTATTTCACGATGTTCAATGGCATCGCTACAGCAAAGTGTGAGTTTTAAGTCGAAAGACTTCTTAAATACAAGAGGAGGTAAACATGGAGCGGAAAAATCTTTTACGCTTAGCCTTTCTATTATATGTGGCATATCTGTTATTTAACGCGGGACATTTGGTTGCTGGACAAATCCAGCCCCCTCAGACATTCATAGGGCATACAATTGGTGAGGATTATAAAGTTTCCCGCTATGAGAAAATTAGGGAATATTTCCAACACGTTGGTACAAATTCTCACCGAGTAAATGTACGCAAGATTGGACTGACCACGGAAGGCCGGGAAATGGTCATTGCCGAGATTACACATGATGCTGCACCTGAACAAATTCAGCAGGCGATGGCAGATCAAATGAAGATTGCGGACCCGCGGTTAATCAAAGATCAGGAGGATGAACAAAACCTAATCGCAAATGCAAAAGTGGTCGTACTTGTAAATTGTAACCTGCATTCCACCGAATTAGCGTCCAGCCAGATGGCGATGGAACTGCTATACAATCTGGCTACCGAAACTTCACCTGAAATACAGGAGATTCTCAAACGGACTATTATAGTTCTGATACCCAGCGCTAATCCCGACGGACTCAATAAAGTAATTGATTGGTATGAACGGTCGCTGGGAAAACCCTGGGAAGGTACGGGGATGCCATGGCTTTATCAAAAATATGCAGGCCATGACAATAACCGAGACTGGTTCATGCTCAATCTGAAGGAAACCCGTTTAGAAACCAAAGTGATTTACACGGAATGGCTGCCCAATATTATATATGATATTCACCAGATGGGTAATTCCGGAGCGAGATTTTTCGTTCCCCCCTTTTTTGATCCGAAAAATCCAAATGTTCATCCGCTGAATGACCATATGATGCTGATCATAGGAGGCCATATGGCGGCAGAGCTTACCCGGGAGGGCAAGAAAGGGATTCTTAATAGTGCGATGTACGACAACTGGTGGCAGGGGGGATTCCGTACCTCAGCGTACCGTCATAACATAACGGGAATACTCACCGAGGCGGCGAGTGTGCTAATTGCTTCGCCAGTTTTCCAGCGCAAAAGTGACCTTCGAGGCTCAACAAGGGGTATGCCGGATTATGCCATTGCGACGAATTTTCCTGATCCATGGCCAGGTGGCTGGTGGCGATTGCGTGATATCGTGGATTACGAAAAGATTGCTTGTATGAGCTTATTTTCCCTGGCGGCCAGGTATCATGATCTATTTATAAGCAACAAAATTAAACTTGGACGTGATGCAATTGAACGTGGCAAGACAGAGCCTCCCTTTGCATGGCTTGTTCCTCCAGACCAGTACGATGCTCGAACCACAACCGAAATGCTGTCTATTCTGCACGCAACTGGCGTCGAGGTGCATCAGGCGGAAGAAGAGTTTTTAGCCGACAGCGTACATTATCCAGCCGGGACATACATCCTCTATTGCTCACAGCCGTACCGTTCTCATCTCAACGATATGATGGAACGGCAGGAATATCCAAATCGATCCTACTACCAGGGAGGTCCGCCCGAAGCTCCATATGACATGGCTGGCTGGACTCTGCCTTTACAGATGGGAGTGCGTAGCGTGAGTGTATATCAGCCATTTGAATCTCGATCGCGAAAACTCGAAGCTGTAACCTTGCCACAAGGCAAGGTCATAGAATTGCCCCAAAAGGCTGGAGGTTATGTACTGAAGGCTGGCTCTAATGATAACTATCGCTTGATAAACCGCCTGTTCAAGGCAGGTATCGCTTTTCAGCTAATTTCGTTGCCAGATCAATGGAAGGATAAAACCGGTATGGAAATGCCATACGGTTCTTTGTTTATACCTGATGTGAATAATGTGGTTAAAGCAGCGCCAAAACTTCTTGAAGGGATTTCCACATCACTTTCAGGTGTTCAGCAACCATATTCACAAGTAAAAGCTGCGTGTATTGGCATATTACCGCCACGTCTGGGTCTTTATCAACCCTGGACGGCCAGCATAGACGAAGGGTGGACACGACTGGTATTGGATAATTTTGAGTTTGCTTACACATCTTTACATAACGCCGAGATCCGGGCCGGTAATCTAAGAAATCGATATGACTGCCTGATTTTGCCATCCGTTGGTCCCGGCTCAATAATTAAGGGCCGAGCCGTAGATACGACCGAGCCGCAATATGTGGGTGGGATTGGTTCTGAAGGAATTATCATGCTGCAGAACTTCGTACGGGATGGAGGGACATTGATATGCATAGACAACTCGTGTAATCTTCCAATAGAGTATTTTAATATCCCTGTACGAAACGTCATTAGCAACAAAACATCAAAAGAATTTTTCTGCCCTGGTTCCATACTGCGCATCTGGGTAGATAATACACATCCGGTCGGTTACGGGACACCTGAATGGATATCCGGGTACTTTGCAAGATCACAGGCATTTGAATTAATTGAAGCATCAGAAAATGAAAATAATGATCATCGAGGTATTGAGGTCCGTTTTCCTGCTCGTGTTGTTGCGCGATATTCTGACACTGTTCTGCTGGAAAGCGGATGGATTAGAGGAAAAGAACTAATAATGGACAAACCGGCGATTGTTGAGGTACAGTACGGCCGGGGGAAAATAATCCTGTTTGGATTTAGAGTTCAACATCGCGGGCAGTCGCATGGGACCTTTCGCTTGCTGTTCAATGCCATCCTTTTTAGTGCAATAGGTCCAATATC
The DNA here is from genome assembly GCA_030667885.1 of Phycisphaerae bacterium. Taxonomy (GTDB): domain Bacteria; phylum Planctomycetota; class Phycisphaerae; order Sedimentisphaerales; family Anaerobacaceae; genus NIOZ-UU13. The sequence goes on along the minus strand of DAOUVA010000094.1, from coordinate 6,220 downwards.
TTGAGCTATTTGGCTGACTAACCAGAAAGTATTTCCATAGGAATCACTATCCTCCAGATAGAGCTTGCATGCTTTAAATCCAAAGGATAACATAAATAACTGATTTGACGACTGGTTAGATATTGTCTTTCGAGTTCTGTATAAATAAATGTACCCTACGAGTTGCAATATATATAGTGACAAAGGAGCAAACCATGTATCAGTTCTCGTCTCGATTTCTTCTTATAATTGGGGTTGTGTCAGTCGTTTTTAACACGGCTGGCGTCTCGCGTTTGTCGGCCGAAGATAAGAACGCTCATCGCATTCAGCCCTATACAAAAAACCTGCGTTACTGGCAATACGAAGGCAAGCCCGTGATGTTGCTGGGCGGAAGCAAGACGGACCACATTTTTTTACTCGATGACCTCAAAACGCATCTCGACGAGATACAGGCGGTCGGGGCCAACTACGTACGCAACACAATGAGCCAGCGGGAGGGCAAGGATCTAAAGCCGCACAAGCTGCTGCCAGGCGGAAAGTTCGACCTTGATCAGTGGAACCAGGCATACTGGAAACGCTTCCAGAACATGCTGATGTGGACTGCCGAACGGAAGATTATTGTGCAAATTGAGGTTTGGGACCGCTTCGATTATTCGACACAGAACTGGGAGACAAGCCCATGGAATCCCGCCAACAACGTGAACTACACCTATGAGCAGACAAGCTTTGCTTCCGCGTACCCCAAGCATTCCGGCCAAGACCTACAGCCTTTCTTTCACTCAATCAAAGGCATGAGGCGGTATAGCAGGAAGCTCGATGATATTCGGATGCGCCAAGAGGCATTCGTCGCCAAGATGCTGTCATACAGCCTGGACTATGGACATGTCCTCTACTGCATGGACAATGAGACGTCCACCCCGGCTCAATGGGGGCAGTACTGGATTCAGTTCATCAAAGCCATAGCCGCCGAGAAGGGCGTGACGGTTTGCACGACCGACATGTTCGACGATGCATACATGGCCGAAAAAGCAAAGCATACTACGCTAATCTTCAAAGATCCCGAGCACTACATGTTTGCCGACATCTCACAGGTAAACAGCCGGAACTATGATCAGACACATTGGGAAAGGCTGCAGTGGCTTTTGCAGCAAGTCAACACGCATCAGCGTCCCAGCAATCATACCAAGATATATGGCAGCGGCTACTATAGCTTTGGGACGGGTGGGCCTGAGGATGGTGTTGAGCGGTTCTGGCGAAACATCCTCGGCGGCTCGGCGAGCGCCCGGTTCCACCGTCCGGACGCCGGCAACGGGCTCAACGACTTCGCCAAAGGGAGCATCAAGGCCGCGCGCATCTTGGAGAGTCTGATCAAGTTCTGGGATATCACGCCGCAGATGGGCCTGCTTTCGGACCGCGAGAGTAACGAGGCCTACCTGGCGGCGAAACCCGGAGATCGCTACGCGCTCTATTTCACTAATGGTGGATCCGTCGGGCTTGATCTGTCCGGCGCAACAGGCTCATTCGATGTGACATGGATTAGTGTTTCAATGGGCATACCCACGCAAACGTCGGCCGCTGGGCGCTATCGCCTGATGAATAAAACCATCCAGGGCGGCCATATTGTAACGATCTCCGCGCCGTACAAGGCCGGCTGGGTTGCCGCGGTCGTGAAGAAGTAGGGCCAAAGAGTGGCGAGCAAAACTGCCTCAAACGAAGGCTGTAGAAGAGTGACAGGATACTGCTAAAACGGCCTCATTTTCTTGAGTTGTAAAATAGCAGATTTCCCGCATCCGGCTCTTCAGCAAAACTCACTCATCGGACGACAGTGTGTAAGTACACAATCCATGCCACTTGCTCGGTCCCTGCCGAGGCTACCGTGGCATTCCTTCTGGAATCCTTCGTTCAGTAAATGAACTAAACTCAAAACTGAAATTTGGCTTCCTTCCGAGTCCGTTGAGATATGAGGGCAATACCCATACATACTTTTCACTTACACTTATGGTGATTGTATTCAAGAGTATTTGTCGAATTCTATTGTGTTTGGAATTTGTTGAAACTTCATGAAGCCTACGAAAACGCAGTTATCTTAAAATCAAATTCTTTTGATGATTAGGCTGTAACATAGTACAGAATTGTTGAAATCCAATTGAAATTTTGTTATTATGGGCGTTGAAGCGTCAGGAGTGTGTTAGAAACAGTGTAAATAGAAATATTGTTGAGGAATGGGTGAAATGAATAATAAATTATTGATGAAAGCCGTTGGGATTATCGTTTTCCTGTGGTTTTGCTGCTTGACGAGTGTTGTCCGTGGGCAGGCAAGCGAGGAAATTAGACTTGGATTGGATCCAGCACTTTCTCCGGATGGATTGTTGCTCGCGTTTTCCTGGCGTGGAGATATTTGGATTGTTCCAAGCGAAGGGGGCGTTGCTCGGCATCTAACGCAGCACCCGTCGAATGACAGGCAGCCTTCCTTTTCGCCCAATGGCTCAGAGATTGCTTTTATCAGCGACCGCGATACGGGCAACCAGGTTTATGTTGTGTCCATCGAGGGAGGAACCCCTGAGCAACTGACGTTTAACACTGCCGGATATTCACTTGAAGAATGGTATCCGTCCGGCGATGCTCTACTGGTTCTTGCCAATCGCGACCATTTCTGGAAAGGATCGCAACGCTTCTTCAAAATTTCCCGGCATGAGCGGAAAGCTCCAGACTTGTTGTTTGATGCTTATGGGCAAGACGGTGTGATTTCACCGGACGGCAGGCATCTTCTTTTCACTCGCGAAGGAACTTCATGGTGGCGGAAGGGTTATTATGGTTCAGGCGCCAGCCAAATCTGGAGATACGACTTTGAAACTGGTAGGTACACAAAGCTTCTTAGCCATGAAACGGGCTCACGTTGGCCTTTATGGAAAGCCGATGGTAGTGGATTCTATTATGTTGGTTCTCAGAGCGGAGCTTTTAACCTGTGGGAGTATAACTTAGAAACGGATGAGGAACAGCAGTTGACTGAGTTTGAAGATGATTCCATAGTATTCCAATGCATTTCATATGACGGCTCGACGATTGTCTTTCGACATCTATTTGATTTCTATCGGTTCCGGCCTGATCAGGATACTGCACCAATGCTGATCGATATCAAAAATGCTGGCGATTCTATAACACCGCCCTTGGAGCGGAGGGTAGTGGATAAAGCAACAGATGTTGCATTCTCAAAAGATGGTCTGGAAATTGCCTTCATTGCCGAAGGTGACCTCTGGGTAATGGATACGGAGCTTCGTGAGCCACGTCAAGTTACAGACACACCTGAACAGGAACGAGATCTTGTTTTTTCGCCCGATGGTGAATATGTCTTCTTTGCAAGAGATGAGGAGGGCCAGGGTGACATCTGGCGGGCTGAACGTGCTGATTCTAAACTTTATTGGTGGCAGAACGAGAAGTTTGAGTTGAAATGCCTGACGCAGGATTCGGAAGTGGAATCGGATATCCAAATTAGTCCATGTGGTTCATTAATATCTTTCGTCAAGGGTCTTGGTGATTTATGGACAATGACAAAGGAAGGTAAAGACGCAAAACGTCTTTTGCGTTCATGGAACTCGCCTCAATACGATTGGTCGCCTGATAGCAAGTGGATTGTGTATGCTATAGATGACAACGATTTCAACCGGGATATATGGATTATGCCAGCGGACGGTTCTTCTATTCCGGTCAACATTTCGCGGCACCCATATGATGAGTATAGCCCGGTGTGGCGGCCAGACGGAAAGGTGATTGCATTTACGGGGCAGCGGCTCGATCGGGAAATGGATATTTTTTATGTTTGGCTCGAGAAACAGGAATACGAGAAAAGCAAACGCGACCGGACGATTGAGAAGGCCCTGAAAAAGATGGATGAAGCGCGTAAGAAAAAAGATGAGAAAAAGGGCGAAAAGGAAGAAGCCAAAGACGATGAGGCTGACACCGAGCCAGGAAAGGACCAGGGTTCTACGAAGTCCGGGCAATCTGAAGAAAAGCAAGATACAGGAAAAGAACAGGAAGCTAAAGATAAGGATGAAGTGCCGCAGGTCGTCATAGACTTTGAGAGGATTCACGAACGGGTACGCCGTGTCGAGATCGCGGGCTCGACGGAACGTGGTCTATTCTGGTCACATGACTCGAAGAAACTCGCATTTACGGCAAAGATTGATGGTAAAGAAGGCACTTATACTATTGAAATACCAGAGGAACTAAAACCGAAACTTCTGACCGAGAAAACGGGTTGGCGATCACATTGGTTAAAAGAGAGCAATCAAATTGTCTGGCTGTCTGCTGGTAAGCCGACGAGTGTTTCGTCGACTGGCAAAGAGACTGTGTATTCCTTCAGTGCGAAGCAGGAAGTAGAACGCGAGGCCCGTTTTCGGGCAGCTTTCGACCTGGCGTGGCGATTGATGCGCGACAGATACTACGATAAGAACCTTGGCAACCGTAACTGGGATGCAATTCGGCGAAAGTATGTTGAGATGGCGGCAAAGGCGGTTGACACGGATAGCTTGGGCATCGTTTTGAACCTGATGCTTGGGGAATTAAACGGTTCGCACCTTGGCTTTTACGCCAGACAGAGAGCACCGGAGCCAACACAGCAGGCATGGAACATTACGACGGCACATCTTGGCGTCCGGTTCGAATCGAATTACAAAGGGCCTGGTTTGAAAGTGAAGGATGTTTTGCCGAATAGTCCTGCGGACCTGGAAAAGAGCCGGATCAATCCAGGTGAGATTATCCAGAGCATTGATAACGTAAATGTAGATCCGGCAAAGGACCTTACAGAGGTGCTAAATGGTCCTCTTGATCGTGACATTCACCTGAGTGTACAGAATGCTGAGGACGAAAGACGTGAAGTTGTATTACGCCCAATTTCATACGATGCTGTACGCTATCTGCTTTATGAGAAGTGGATTCGTGATAATCGCACGAAGGTTAAGGAGGCATCAGATGGAACATTAGGATACGTTCACATCCAAGGCATGAACTGGCCGAGCTTCCAAAAGCTTGAGAGAGAATTGTATGCCGAGGGGGCCGGAAAAGAAGGTTTGGTTATTGACGTGCGAAATAACGGCGGTGGTTTTACAACTGATCATCTGCTGACAATGTTATGTCAGCCGACCCATGCAATAACAGTGCCGCGAGGTGGTGGCCCGGGCTATCCGGAGGATCGGCGGGCCTATGCGACCTGGAACAAGCCGATTATTGTCCTCTGCAATCAGAATAGCTTCAGCAATGCTGAGATATTCAGCCATGCTATCAAAAAGCTCAAACGTGGTAAGCTTGTAGGAGTACCGACGGCTGGGGGCGTTATCTCGACTGGTGGCACACAGGTGATGGATGTGGGTTTTTTGCGTCTGCCGTTTCGAGGATGGTTTGTACTGCCGACCGGAGAGGATATGGAGCTAAACGGTGCTGTGCCGGATTATATTGTGTGGAATAGGCCGGGCGAAATGCCGAGTGGTAAGGATGTTCAACTCAACAAAGCCATTCAGGTACTACTGGAAGATGTGAAGGCGTGGAAGGCACGTCCAATGCCGCATCTTAATAAGGCAAGTGAACGGACAAACTGAGGTTGCCCGTGGTTGTTTAAACCTTGTCCTTAAACGGACAAATCATTCTCTCAGAAATGTGGTGACGTTTCATGTATTAGTATGTGAAAGATGGTTTGTTATTAGGTTGTAAAAAATACCGGAATGCTTCGAAAAGTCACTTCTTTCAGAAGCTGGAAAACACTCTGATTTCCAGGTGACATCTTGTCACCAAAATATCTCCACAGGTGTCAAATTTGATGCTTGATGGAAGCACTAAACCATAAATTTTGTCGAAAAAACGAAGATATTTTCATTTTTCTTGGATCAAGTAAACGGTGATAAAACATAGAAATATTAAGACCAGTGTTATCCTCAACAACAACCTCATATATAAGATATAACTTATCTTCATCGAACGACAAAATCTGGGAGAATATAGGTGATGGAGATATGGCTTATCCATATGTCGACAATCAACTTATATTCCACAGAAATGTTGAAAGCAGCAGCATATCGTAACTCGATGCTACATTCGGTAATATCAGATAGGAATCACCCTGTCTATAATAGTGTCAATAGTTTGGGCTTTGACACAAATGCTTGGCTTTTTATTGTATTTTTTTTGCGGCATGGCATGTTGAAGCTGCCGTAGTACTGTTGAAATTGAGATGAAATTATGTTATTATGAG
>DAOUVA010000198.1 GCA_030667885.1 Phycisphaerae bacterium | reverse complement strand
CCAATGCGTCCTGTGCCCGGTCATGCTTACGATAGCTCAATTGCCCGCCACAGAGCCCGGTCTTAGGGTCTTTGCCCTGCTGCCATCGATAGACTAATCGGCGGGTCCAGGTTAACACATCGGTATTCTTATCGAGAAGCGCAAGCGTCGCGCTGCAGTGCAATAGAGGCGGTGTAACATTGACGAAGGACAGGTTATTGCTTTGGATGGGGAAGGGCACTTCTATGTTTGCTTTGAATTGATGGTTCCAATTTCGCGCAATCGTCTTCTTTACGCTTGCATGGCGATTATAGTCCAATCGAGACCAATCGAGAATATGTCCCATCCAAACTGACTCCATCAGTTTTCGTGTGGCCGAAGGATTAACCCTCCACATTATACGATAGTATGGCTGATGGCTCTTCATTTCATGAACATCGGCATACTGACCAACCGGTTGTTCATTCTCAAGGTCCCATGCCAGGTGTCCACCCCAATAAAGAAGTCCGTTCGGTGTAGTTAGGTTTTGTAATGCGTAGCCGGTTGCCTGTTCTGCTGCCTGACGGTATTTTTTCTGGCCCGTTAGTGCAGTTAAACCGTCCAGGGTACGCAGTAGTGGCTGCTGACTGGCGAAATTGGACAAAACCCAGGTTTCGCCTCGACACTCCCACTTTACAGGCTCCAAAGTTTTGACGTTAAGTCCGTCTGCGAATAGAGGTGTGGTGTTAGGGCCGTATATGTCTGTCCCACTTTGCAGTACCCTGTCAGCGAAGGAGCGAACAGCATCGAGGTATTTACTGCCCTGGTTAGCGTATAAACTACCGTTAGAAAAAACAATCAGTACAATAAGAAGCAAAACGATCTTAGGAATAGTAAACATTCTTTGTTTGTCTCTCATATCGTATCCTTCTACATATTTGGTAAAGCAGTTATACCGATAAGCAAATGAAATAAGGCCTTTTTTACTTCAAGCTATATGCATAAAGAAACTCGCCATGGCGGATATAGAGCCTGCCGCCGCAGACCACGGGATGAGCCCAGCTTTTGCCTTTTCCGCCTTTGGGAATTTCGAAAGAGCTGACCAGTTCATGTCCCATAGGAGTTGGCCGGACGAGTCCCATGACGCCATCAATACTTAGGGTGTACAGCATCCTATCGGCGTATGTGAGCGATACTTTACCTACACACTTATCCATATATTTGTTCCGGCCGGTTTTCCAGTCCAGACAAACCAATAAGTTTCTGTTGCGGAAAGTGCTCGAACCGTAGAGATTTCCATTTAACAAGATGACTCCGCCGTGGTGATTATCGAGTTCTTCCGTACGCCATATTTCCTCGAGCGAAACCTTGACATCTCTAACGTTAACTTTCCATTTGACGGAGCCCGCCTTCAAGGTGCTGATAAAGACCTCGCCATCGTGAAATATTGGCATTAACACGTTTTCATCCGCGTAAGACTCGTGTTTAATGTGCCATAGTAATTCTCCGGTGTCGGCATTAACGCCAACCATACCTTTGAGAGTCAGTGTTATTATCATCCGCAGTCCCTTATACTCAACCAAAGTCGGAGAGGCATAAGCGGCCAATTCACCTGTGCTGGGTGATTTCCAAACAACCGATCCGGTTTTCTTGTTCAGGGCAACCATATAAGTTTGAGGGCCTCCCGGACAAGAAATCAGATTATTTCCATCAACCAACAAGGATTCTGCAAGAGCCCAGTTGGGAATCTTGCTTTTGAATTTCTCAATAACGTTGAACTCCCAAATATTGTCTCCGGTTTTGGCATCGAGGCAGATAAGATTTCCATGGGGGCTTTGATGAAACAATCTCTTCCCATCGATGGTTGGGGTTCCACGGGTACCGGGACGGTCTCCAGTAAATGCCTTACCGTTTTTCACTTGCCATGAAATTTTGCCATCTAAGTTTAAGGCAATGATAACTGTATCTTTTTCGATACTACTGGCTGTGTAAATCATACCATTGGCAATGGAAATGCTGGAATATCCATGTCCCAGACCTCTTGTTGTCCAAAGTAAATCAGGCCCGTTTTCGGGCCACTTTTTAAGGAGACCTTTTTCCGTGGAGATGTTGTCTCGATTCGGGCCGTGAAATTGGGGCCAGAAGGAGTCTTGATCAGCAGCATATGCAATACTTGTCAGGATAAGACCTCCGATTAGCATAACAGAAATAACTTGCCGGGCTTTGTTTAGTGACATGAACATCTTAGCTACTCCATTCTTGAAGACTATTCCAGTTCAATACGAATTTTGGAAGCTTTATGTATTTTCACTACACAGTATAATACAAATCTATGCTTTAAAGCTACGGAAAGATTTTAGAATGACTGCAATATAAAGGAAAATATGGTATTTTAGCTGGTCTAACAAACTTGTTAGTGAGTGATAGTTTTATTTAGCGATGGAAAATATCAATTAATATGTCGTCAAAAGTAATTAACGTTAAAAACATCAGTAAAAGCTTCGGGAAAATCAGAGCAGTGCAGAACCTGAGTTTTTCGGTCGAGTCGGGTCTTTGTTTTGGATTTTTAGGTCCAAATGGTGCAGGCAAAACTACTGTGATGAAGATGCTCTATGCTAAATGTATCAGGGACAATAACAGTGAAAGTGAGATGGATATCTTCGGATATGATCCGGATAAAAATGAAAACGCACAAAAATAAAAAGAAGGCTTTTCCTTTATTCATTAAAATGCTCCTCTAAATTCAGGTTAATGTTCGACAGATATGAATTATAATCATGTTTTTCCCTTAATACAACTTTGTATGTAATTACAATTAGTAATGTAAGGGCAGGGTATTTCCTGTTTTTTACTTGCCGTTGGATTATATTTGATATATGTTTTTATTGTCCAATCTCAAGCTAAATAATATCATTGGAATGCTGAATATGAATATAAATTGCAATCACTCGATTATCTTTCGGAGGTGCCTATGGATTATACATGTAATGATATCGCACAAATGATAGACCACTCACTGCTGCGGCCTGAACTGACCGAGGAAGATGTTCGCAAAGGCTGCGAGATAGCGAAGAAGTATAAAGTTGCCACCGTCTGTTGCCGTCCATCCGAAGTCGTTTTAGTAAAACAGTTACTGCAAGATTCAGATGTCAAGACAACCACTGTCGTAGGCTTCCCGCACGGCTACAATAAAACCGAGACGAAAGTATTCGAGGCCGAGCAGGCTATCGGGGATGGCGCGGTCGAGCTGGATATGGTGATTAATATAGGCAGGCTTCTCGATGGTGACTATGATTATGTCAAGAAAGATATCCATGCGGTTGTTGAGGTCGCCCACCGTCATAGCGTGATGGTCAAGGTGATATTCGAGAACTTCTACCTTAGCGATGAGCAAAAGAAGGTTGCCTGCCGGCTATCGGAAGAGGCTGGAGTAGATTTTGTCAAGACCTCAACCGGTTTCGCAGGCGGTGGGGCAACGATAGAGGATTTGCAGCTAATGCGTGCAGAGGTTTCTGAAAAAGTGCAGGTAAAGGCCGCAGGCGGTGTACGCGATCTGGAAATGGCTTTGAAGGTCAGAGAGATTGGCTGCACAAGATTTGGAGCAACGAGGACAGTGACAATGATGGAGGAATGTTATAAAAGAAGCGAGCAAAAATAAGTAATCATTTCACGCCCACGGATACATAAGCTTAAATAAGCACCTATATTGTGGAGGTAAAGAATCGCGAAAAATAAATATTATGCGAACAATGAGCTTATTTCAAATCTGCCTACTGGAATTGACCTGTCGTAGATGTGAGCTATAGAAAATGTGGCGACATTAATAGTAAAGGATTATTCGTATGAAAAAAATAAAAGTTGGTGTTATCGGCACGGGTTTCATTGGACCAGCCCACATTGAGGGGCTAAGGCGTCTGGGAAACATAGAGGTAGCGGCTCTTGCCGAAAGTTCTCCTGAACTTGCCGAGTCAAAAGCTCGGTTGCTTGGCATTGAAGAATATTACGGCGATTATAAGGAGCTTCTGAAGAGAAAAGACATCCAGTCTGTCCATATCTGCTCACCTAATTATCTGCATTACCAGATGGCTAAAGAGGCGCTTGAAGCAGGTAAGCATACTATATGCGAAAAACCCCTTGCTATCAGCGTGGCTGAGGCTCAAGAGCTTGTCGAATTGGCTGATAAGAAGGGCCTTGTGAACGCGGTTAATTTTAACATTCGTTATTATCCTCTGAGCAGGCAGATGAGAACGATGGTTGAAAAGGGCGATGTGGGTGATATTCTTGCCGTTCAAGGGTCGTATCTTCAGGATTGGCTTTTTTATCAGACTGATTACAACTGGCGGCTGGAGCCGGGACAGTCGGGTAAATCGCGTGCTATCGCTGATATCGGTTCCCACTGGATGGACCTTATCGAGTACATCACGGGCCTTAAAATCAGTGAGCTTTGTGCCGATTTCGCGACATTTCATAAGATTAGAAAGAAGCCGTTAAAGCCGGTCGAAACCTACGCCGGCAAGGTATTACAGCCGGAAGATTACGAAGATATGCCTATCGATACCGAAGATTATGCTACGGTGCTTTTTAGATTTGAAAATGACGCACGCGGTGTAATGACCGTTAATCAGGTAGCTGCAGGAAGAAAGAACAGGCTCTGCTTTGAGATGAACGGTTCTAAGAAATCCGTAGCCTGGGAATCCGAATCACCGAATCAGATATGGATAGGCAAACGGGACGGCAACAACGAAATTATGATGAGAGATCCGTCACTTGTTTATCCCGAAACAATGGGACTGATTGACTATCCCGGCGGACATAACGAGGGATTTCCGGATACTTTTAAGCAAATGTTCAAAGAAGTGTATTCTTATATATCCGGAGAGCAATCAGCCAGTGCTTGTTTCCCAACGTTCAAAGATGGACTTCGCGAAATAGTTCTTTGTGAGACGATTATGGAAAGCAATAAAAAAAGAACATGGATTAAAGTAAAATAATAGGAGCAATATAAAATGATGAAGCTTGGTTTTGTTAGTGCGATTCTGGCGGAACAGACATTCGAAAAGGTAATATCATTTGCCGGACAGGCGGGATACTCTTGCGTCGAAATTATGTGCTGGCCTGTTGGAAAGGCAGAGAGGCGATACGCCGGAGTCACCCACATTGACGTAGGGGACCTTTCAAAGAAGAGAATAGATGAAATTCACAATACACTTAAGCAAGAGGGTGTTACTATCTCCGGGCTTGGGTATTATCCAAATCCTCTTGAAGATAACAAGAAAAATGCCGACCGATATATTAGACACATTAAGAAGGTCATTGATGCAGCCGGGCGATTAGGTCTTAAGAACGTAAATACTTTCATAGGCAGGGACCACAAGAGCAGTGTTGAAGATAATTTCAAGCGGTTCAGGAAGGTATGGCCCAACATAATAAAATATGCCGAGAAGCGAAAAGTAAAGATTGGTATTGAGAACTGCCCGATGTTTTTCTCCGATGATGAATGGCCCGGCGGTAAGAATCTGGCATCGTCGCCGGCGATTTGGCGAAGAATGTTTAAGGAAATACCATCAAAATATTTCGGTCTTAATTATGATCCTTCCCATTTGGTCTGGCAGTTTATGGATTACATTCAGCCGATTTACGAGTTCAAGAACCGCATATTCCACGTTCACATTAAAGACGCTAAGGTAATGAGGGAACAACTCAACGACGTTGGTATTTTGGCGAATCCGCTTTCGTTCCACAGTCCGAAGCTGCCGGGGTTGGGAGACGTTGATTGGGGGAGGTTCTTCTCGGCCCTGACGGACATAGGATATAACGGTTCGGCATGCGTTGAAGTTGAGGACCGCTCATACGAAGGTTCTTTGAAGATGCGAAAGCAATCCTTGATTCAAAGTCGTGAATATCTCAGGCAATTCCTGGCTTAATAGAAATATCTGCTTATGGTTGAAATAAAAGATAAGGTCCGACGGTTTCTTAAAGACAACGAAATGTACTATGAAGATATCGACATGGATACGTGTTGCGATATTTTCATACAGGAAATGCAGGCAGGTCTTGAGGGCCGGGACAGCTCACTTGCTATGATTCCAACTTATATCGAGGCAGGAAAGGATATTCCGTCTTGTAAACCTGTTATCGTTCTGGATGCCGGTGGTACGAACTTTCGTGTGGCAACAGTTTACTTTGATGAGACGGGTAAATCTGTTATTGAGAACTTTATTCAAAAACCTATGCCGGGACTCGACAAGGAGGCCGGTAAAAAAGAATTCTTTGGAACTATAGTCAAGTATATGACTGACGTCATAAATGTAAGCAGAAGCGTTGGCTTTTGCTTTTCGTACCCGACTGAGATACTTCCAAGTAAGGACGGCAGATTAATCAGGTTCTGCAAGGAAGTAAAGGCCAAGGAAGTCGAAGGTGAATTGATAGGTGAGAATCTGGTCTCAGCTATCGAAGCGACAGGTTACAAAGGTAGTAAAAGAGTTGTGATACTGAATGATACGGTTGCGACTTTGCTGGCAGGAATATCTGCTTTCCCAAACAGGAATTTCGATAGTTATGTTGGATTCATTTTGGGTACCGGTTCTAATTGTTGTTACATAGAATCAAATAATAATATAACGAAGAAGCCCGGTCTGGTATCTGACAGAGAACAGATTATAAACGTTGAGTCCGGTTCATTCGCAAAAGCACCGAGGGGCAAAATAGACCTGAAATTAGATGAATCGACCCTATACCCCGGCGGATATACATTTGAGAAGATGTTTTCGGGCGGCTATCTGGGATTGCTTTGTTTAAAAACTATCAGGGAAGCAGGGGGGCAGGGTCTTTTTTCAAAAGAGATGGCCGAAGAATTACTTGCCATTGAAGATTTACAGACGATAGACGTGAACAGCTTTATGCGATTTCCACAGGGGGACAGTCCACTGGCTGCGATTTGCACAAAGGGGATCGAACAGGATAGTGCTGCTGTATGGTATGTGCTGGATGCCTTGATAGAAAGAGCGGCAAAGTTTACTGCAATTTTACTGTCTTCTACAGTGCTTAAAACGGACAAGGGTAGAAATCCCTGTATGCCGGTTTGTATTACAGCCGAAGGTACGACATTTTATGAGTTAAAATCTCTCAAGACAAAAGTTGAGTTTTATCTGAAAATCTTTCTGGAAGAAAAACATAATCGCTTTTTCGAGATTGTGAGTGTGGAAAATGCAACATTAATCGGAGCTGCTATCGCCGGTTTAACGAATTAATTTAGTTTCTGTGATTTGTGGATTTTAAGAAAGTGTAAATATTATTTAGGAGGTAAAGAAAATGAAAAGTTTCTACTATTGTTTGGTTGTATTGTTCGTGATAGCTCCTCTTGCCTTGCAAGCTGGTGAGCCGATTTTCATCCCTGTCAAAATCGACGGCCCTGTTCACGATCCCGCCAATAACAGTTATTGGTTTGGTCCGTTTTGTGAGTGTTGCAGTGTTCTGGATGTCGATGGAGATGGTGACCTTGATATTGCTTCCGGCAGGAACTGGTATGAGGCGCCAAATTGGACCAAACATTCAAGTTATCGTGACGGTGCGGAGACTAATGGCCCGGAGACCGACGACAACAGCGAGTTTGCAATGGACGTCAACTTTGATGGGAAGGTGGATATCGT
>DAOUVA010000108.1 GCA_030667885.1 Phycisphaerae bacterium | reverse complement strand
GGTGCCGATGTAATACTTGCGGGCGGTGTGGAGTCGATGAGCTGTATACCGCTTGACGCTTCGCTTCGGCTTGTTCCGAATCCGGGGCTGGCGGAGACGTGGCCGGATGTTTATTTGAACATGGGTCTGACGGCGGAAAATGTTGCGGTGAAGTATAACATCTCGCGGGAAGATGCGGACGAGTTTTCGCTTCGGAGTCATCAAAAGGCGGCAGCGGCGATTGATGAGGGCAAGTTTAAAGACGAGATATTTCCTTTTAAGCTGAGCGGCAAAATAGAGGACGGCATGGGAGGTTTTGTTGAGCAGGATGGAGTTTTCGAGGTTGATGAATGCGTGCGAAGGGACACATCTTTGGAGAAGCTGGCAAAGTTGAGGCCTGTTTTTAAGAAGGGTGGTATTGTTACGGCGGGCAACAGCTCGCAAACGAGTGACGGTGCGGCGGCGGTTTTGGTGATGTTGCGGGAGAAGGCTGAGGGGCTTGGGCTTAAACCGATGGCGATATTCAAGGGGTATGCAGTAAAGGGAGTGCCGCCTGCGATTATGGGTATTGGTCCTGTTGCAGCGGTGCCTAAGCTGCTCGAACGAACCGGGACGGGTCTCGGTGACATAGATATTATCGAACTGAACGAGGCTTTCGCGGCCCAGTCGCTTGCGGTTATTCGAGAGTTAGGACTTCCGGAGGAGAAGTTAAACGTTAACGGTAGTGCTATTGCGCTTGGTCATCCGTTAGGGATGACGGGAACGAAATTAACGCTGACACTGATAAATGAATTGAGGCGGCGCGGCGGCGGATTAGGGCTTGTTACGATGTGCATCGGCGGCGGTATGGGGGCAGCAGGGCTGTTTGAAGTGCCGGCGAGTTGAGGGTTGTCGAGATGAAGCTCAACCTGACATTTTCTTTGGATAGACTGGAGGATATGAAGTGAGGAATACGGGAGCCGAAAGTCTGTATGTTATTGCTGTCCTGCTGGTGTTGTTTTCGGCGAGTGATGGGGTTGCGGCTTTAGAGGTAAAATGTGACAGTTTTACGCCGGGCCAGATATGGAAAGATAACAACGGGGTACATATCAATGCTCATGGCGGTGGGATTTTAATTTATGAAGATATCTATTACTGGTTCGGCCAGCATATGGCCGAAGGCAGGGCAGGTAACAAGGCCCATGTCGGCGTACATTGCTATTCATCTGCCGATTTATATAACTGGAAGGACGAGGGCATCGTATTGGAAGTTTCGAACGATGCGGAGAGTGATATTGTCAAAGGGTGTGTTTTAGAGCGTCCGAAAGTGATATATAATGAAAAGACCAATAAATTCGTGATGTGGTTTCATCTCGAATTAAAGGGTAAGGGTTATTCAGCGGCCCGAAGCGGAGTGGCGGTTAGTAATACGGTGACAGGGCCTTATACTTTTGTGAGGTCTTTTCGGCCCAATGCTGGATGCTGGCCGGTCAATGTGAGAGAGGAGCAAAAGAAGCCTGTTGAGACTGAGAAGGTGAAGGAGAAAAAGTTCAGCGGCGGGCCTGATGCAACACTTAAGGATTACAATGTTCTCGGCCGTGACTTTGAGGGCGGGCAGATGGCGCGGGACATGACGCTTTTTGTGGATGATGATGGCAAGGCGTATCATATCTATGCCTCGGAAGAAAACGGCACGATGCATATTTCGTTGTTGAGCGAAGATTACCTGGAACCGGCGGGTAAGTATCTGCGAGTGTTTGAGGGACGATGGATGGAAGCACCGGCTGTCTGCAAGCGGAACGGGAAATATTATTTGATTGCGTCAGGGTGTACAGGGTGGGCGCCTAATGCAGCGCGTTCAGCGGTTGCAGATTCTATGTGGGGACCGTGGAAGGAGCTGGGTAATCCGTGTGTCGGGCAAGGCAGTGACAAGACATTCGGCGGGCAGAGCACTTATATTTTAAAGGTGGCGGGGAAAAGGGACGCATATATAGTTTTGTTTGATATATGGCGGCCTAAGAATGCTATCGACGGCAGGTATATGTGGCTGCCTTTGCAATTTACCGGAGAGGGGATTGAAATCAAATATTTGCAGGAGTGGGACCTGTCGTGTTTTGAGTGACGTCTTTTCAAAGGCGGGGGTTAAAAATCAAGCTAAATATCCATGACCGCTTCGATGTCGGGGTCGAGTTTCGGGGGTTTTGAGAGCAGTGAGATTGCGAAGAACAGAGTAAGCGAGACGAGCAGGGCAAGTGCGCCGGTGTCGATACTATGAGGCACCGCGAACCCCCAATTTTTGCCTGCCAGTTTTATACCGAAGTTTATGGCGATACTCGAGATAATGGCGACGTTAGCAGCCAGCGGAGTGGCTCTTTTCCAATTGAGGCCGATAGCGATTACAGGCACGAGGGCAGCGGCAAAAGTTCCCCAGCCAAAAGCACCAAGAAGCGCGACGAGGTCGCCGATATAGAGAGCGAAAAGGGCGGCGGCAGCGGCGATTAATATCGCAGTAACGCGGGCCCACAAAAGCTCGTTCTTTAGGGGTTTTGCACCGAAAGATTTTGGGATGTCATGAATGACCGCTGCGGTTCCTATGTTAAGAAAGCTGCTGCCAGTTGACATAATAGCAGAGAACAACCCTGCGAAGACAACGCCTGCGAGGATTGGATGTGCACAGGTCTGGAGGAACTGAGGCGCAGCTTCATCGGCGTTGGCCAGTCCGGAGTGGGCGCCCTGTAAAACGAGAGACCTCATAACCAGGCCGATACTCAGCCAAAGCAGGGCGGCTACTGCATATGCGAAGACGCTTATGGGCAGGATACGTTTTGCGTCGGAGATTTTTTTGTACATCATCATCTTTATGATAACGTGCGGCTGGCCGGCTACGCCCATGACAAAGACGAAGTACCACGAGAGGCATCCGATTATTCCTAATGTTCCCCATGGAGCGATGGCTTCAGGATTGTCTTTCATGATAGTAGCAGCCATCCCGGCGAAGCCGCCATCGACGACGGTCATGGCAGTGACAAAAACAAGCACCGAAGCAATGACCATGATTGTGCCCTGTATGAGGTCGGCATATACAGAGGCGATGATACCGCCTGCCACGCAGTAGAAGACCATGACCGCGCTGGATAAAAGAACGCACATTTCGAGGCTTACCTGGCCGAAGATTCCATTTTGGTTCAAGATGTCCTGGAGGACCATAGACATCGCGAGGATTTGTGTGGCGAGGTAACCCATTACGCCCAGAAGTATTGCCAGTGCGGTCAGGAAACGGCTCAGTTCGCTTTTATAACGGGCTGCGACAGTATCAGGAAGTGAGAGTGACTCTCTTAGTTCGGCGAAGAGCCTTATGCGCTTACCCACCAGAAAAAATGCCACCGCAAAACCCAAAGGAGCGGTCAGGCAAATCCAGATTGAACTCATTCCCATTTTGTAGACAAGACCTGGGCCCCCGACAAATCCAAATCCGCTCATGTTGGCGGAGAAGACGGCAAGTGCGGTGACAATGAACCCGAGGCTTCGGCCGGCCATGAAGAAATCCTTTGCCGATTTTGTTCGGCGCATTGCCCAAATCCCGACCCCGAGACACATGGCCATGTAGAATACCAGGCACAGTAGAATTGTAGCATCGCGCTCCATCAGTTTGCTTCCCCTGTATGCTCGCGGCGTGCCCGGAGGAGTGCCTGAAATTTCTGTTCGTCTTCGGGAGTAAAGATACCCTTGTCGTAATACCGTACATAAATAATGACAAAAATGATTTGCATTGGCCATACGCCGTAGAGCATCAGGGCGGTCGGCCATGGGAACGAGGCGATGAGCGGCCCTGTTCCGTCGCGGGCGTATATCAAGTATGCAAAGGTCATCAGGATGAAGACACTGACATTTAACAAAAGAGCCGCAAAAAGAGGTTTTTTGAATGTTCTTAACCTGCCCTGCTTGTTGAGACTAAGGGCTATCAGGGAGGTGAAAATACAGAACTGCAGGACGGCGAAAGCCAGGCCGAGCCATAGTATGGGGCCGTGACGTTCGGCGCCGTCGGGGGCGCGCTGCATTGTCGGATAGTCGGGATGGGTGAAATCGAATCCATCGGGTTTGGGGGGGATTGATACCGTAATTGCGAGCAGGATACACGTTGCAAGAAGCAGTACCAAGAGAAGCCAGGCAAGTTTTGTGTTCAATTCAAACCTCTAAGCGAAATTCTTTGTTTTTTCGTGGAAGCGACCGCATCGAAAGGAAACATCACTGCTGTGTTGTCCATTTGTGCCATATAATTACATCAATTGGGACTAATTTCAATCTAAAAATATTTCACCGAAAAGGCTTTAAAATCTGCTGCGAATAGTATACATTTTTCACACCAAATAAAACACATTCACAGGAGAATTACTATGAAACATTATTATCGTCTTGCAACAGTAGCAGTTTTATTGATTGGTGTGTTTGTTTTATCCGGGTGCCAGCAGCATGAGATAAGCATTGCATCTCCGGAGTCAGTGGGCCTGTCCGCTGAACGTCTTGAACAGGTCGATAGGGTCATACAACAATATCTTGGTGAAAAAAGAGTTGCCGGAGCTTCAGCGATTATCGCCCGCAATGGGAAGGTGGGGTATTTTAAAACATTCGGTATGCGTGATGTGAAAAACGGGCTGCCTATGGAAGAAGATACAATCTTTCGCATCTATTCGATGACCAAGCCGATTACCAGTACGGCTGTTATGATGCTTTATGAAGAGGGGCGTTTTTTCCTTTACGAGCCGGTCTCGAAATATATTCCCGAGCTTAAAGGGCTTAAAGTCGGAGTTGAAAAGATAGACCCGGCGACAGGCGAGAAGACGTTTACCACTGTGGCTGCGGAGCGGGAGATAGCTATCCGCGACCTGCTGCGTCATACATCGGGCTTGACTTACGGATTCTTTGCATCCTCGAAGGTGGACGAGATGTATGTAAAAGCGAAGGTGCTGGGCGATGATGAGAAGACGATAGCAGATACAGTGAAAAAACTCGGCACGCTTCCACTTAAGCATCAGCCGGGGACTGCGTGGGAATATGGTCTTTCGACAGATGTTCTCGGGCGGCTTGTCGAGGTCATATCCGGTATGGAGCTGGATGAGTTTTTCCAGGAGCGAATTTTCAAGCCGCTCGATATGAGGGACACGTCCTTTGATGTTCCACCGGAGAAGAAGCACCGGTTTGCAGCTATCTATTCGCTGGACAGGGAAAAGAGGATATATCCTGCCAAGCCGGGAGTTTCGCGTAATTATCTTGAACCTACTACGCATTTTTCGGGCGGGGGCGGGCTGGTCTCGACGCAGAGGGATTATTTGAGGTTTTGCCAGATGATATTAAATAAAGGCAGGCTCGGGGACGTTCGAATTCTGAGCAGAAAGAGTGTTGAGTTGATGGCGTCGGACCACCTTATCGGTATCAACAAGGATTGCAGGGGTTCGTGGGTGAAGATATCCGAAGCAGGTTTTGGTCTGGGTTTCAGGGTTAATACGGGGCCTGACAAAATGGGCTCAATCGGCTCGGAAGGTACTATCAGCTGGGGCGGGGCAGCGAGTACCAATTTCTGGATTGATTTCGAGGAGCAGATGATAGGTATTTACATGAGCCAGGTTAAGCCCACCGACCATGTTGTGGGTTACACATTCAAGACACTGGCTTATCAGGCGATTGAAGATTAACTCATCAAGCTTTTCAGATTAGTGATACTTATGAATCAAAAGCTCCTTCTGAAAGCATCCTCCGAATTTCTCGTTTAAGAATCTTATTTGTAGCACTCATAGGTAAAGATTTGACGAATTTAATGTGACGTGGATACTTGTAGTTTGCCAATCGCTTTTTAGACCATTCAATAATGTTCTCGGCTGTGCATGCTGCACCTTCATTCAATATGGCAAACGCCATAATCTCTTCGCCATACTGCTCATGAGGGACACCTATCACAGCAACAAGTGAAATGTCCGGATGCTCTATAAGTTTTTCCTCGACTTCTCGTGGATAGACATTGTATCCGCCTCTGATAATCATGTCTTTGAGCCTGTCGACGATATAGAAATACCCGTCCTCATCCTGAACAGCAACATCGCCGGTATGGAGCCATCCTCCCCGGAAAGCCTGCTGTGTTTCTTCGGGAGCATTGTAATAACCTTTCATAACGCAGCTACCCTGGACCACAAGTTCTCCCGGCTTACCTGTCGGGACATCCTGCATTTCTTCATCAACTACGCGCATCGTTATTCCCGGATGCGGTATGCCGATAGAGCCTACTTTCCTGGGCCTGTCGAGCTGGTTTAGTGTTCCTGCCGCCGTCGTCTCTGTAAGGCCATAGGCTTCGAGAATTATAATGCCAAACTTGTCTTCAAAGCCGCGTAAAACCTCCACAGGCATAGCTGCTCCGCCCAACATGCCCAGCCTGAAATTCTTTGATATTTTCTCAATATCGTAATCATCGGCTTTGGTCTTATTGAGCAGAGACCAGTACATGGTTGGAACGCCTGCAAATAGTGTGACATTCTCCTGCTCAAACTTCCTTAAAACCGCGTCGGGTTCGAATCTTGGCAGGAGTACGATTGTCGAGGCTGCAAGAAAACCAGCGCCCATTTGAGCTGATTGAGAATAACAATGGAATAATGGTAGGGCCACAAGGTGAATATCATCCGAAGTAACTCGCTGTGCATTTAGAAAAGTCTCAGCACTTACAAGAATATTGCGGTGGGTAATTTCGGCTCCTTTGGGTTTGCCTGTTGTTCCGGAAGTATAAAGTATAACAGCCGTATTATCAGCGGTTTTGGTTTGTGTTTGGCATTCGAACGGCATATCTTTCATCAGCTCTTCGAGGTTCTGAAAGCCATCGGTGGATATGGAAGAGTCCAGGTTCGTGATAACTACAAAATACTCGCAGGAAGCTACTTCTTCAAATGCCGCTCTGCCCTGTTGAAGTATGGGAAGTGTCTCTGTGCCCTGAGTGCAAAGAAAGGCCTTAGCTGTTGTGTCTTTAAGGTAATATTCCAACTCGCTTTGTTTGCACAGGATATTAACAGTAACGGCTATTGCTCCAATCTTAAGTACGGCAAAGTATGCTATACAAAATTCCAACTGATTTGGACAAGCCATAAGGACCCTGTCGCCATTGTTTATGCCCAGTTCTTTAAGGCCGTTTGCCAGTTGATTTACCTTTTTTTGCAACTGGTCGTAAGTGGTTTGCTGCTTCCCATGAATTACGGCAGTTTTGCCGGGATACTCACGGGCACTATCTTCCAGAATCGATGCACTGTTGGGCAAAGTCAAACCTCGCAAAGTCGCAAATGAGTTTAATATATTCCAATGCTATTCAAAACGAGACGTATAATACCCTATATTTATGGCGTTTCCAGGAAAATCGTTTCAGATGCCCAAACTTGACAAGTTAACCTTTTTGTCCAATAATCTGATAAACTAAAACCCCTTATACAAGAGAAGAAAGGGACGAGACAAAAATGGCAATTAAGACAAAAGACGAATATCTCAAGAGTTTGCAGGGTCGTGAACTCAAAATATATATGTTTGGGGAACTGGTCAAGGACCCGGCAAACCATCCCATTATCCGGCCTTCCGTGAATTCGGTTGCGATGACCTATGAGTTGGCAAACAGAGATGATTTTAGGGCTTTGATGACCGCAACTTCTCATCTTACGGGCGAAAAGATCAATCGTTTCACTCATATTCATCAAAACACTGATGATCTGGTCAGTAAAGTTAAGATGCTCAGAGCACTGGGCCAGATAACCTGCAGCTGCTTTCAGCGATGTGTTGGTATGGATGCGATGAATTCCATATATAGTGTAGCATATGATATCGATCAGGCCAAAGGCACTGGCTACCACAAGAGATTTCTTGATTATGTTGAATATGTCCAAAAAGAAGATTTGACTATTGACGGTGCAATGACAGATGTCAAAGGCGATAGAGGGCTTAGGCCAAGTGAACAGCCGGACCCTGATATGTACCTTCATATCGTTGAAGAAACTAAGGACGGGATTGTTGTCCGCGTAGCCAAAGCCCACCAGACCGGCTGTATTAACTCACATGAAATACTCGTAATGCCTACTGTTGCGATGAGAGAGCAAGACAAGGATTATGCCGTTAGCTTTGCGGTGCCGGTCGAGACTAAAGGGATCGTATACATATATGGCAGGCAATCAATGGACACAAGAAAACTTGAAGAAGGCGTCTGTGGAGAAATAGACAGAGGAAATGTCTGCTACGGTGGACAGGAGATACTTATTGTCTTTGATGATGTATTCGTGCCATGGAAAAGGGTTTTCATGTGCAGGGAATATGAATTCAGCGGCTCGCTCGTGGAGCTTTTTGCGGGTTATCATCGCCAAAGTTATGGCGGGTGTAAGGTCGGTGTAGGAGATGTATTGATAGGCGCTGCAGCATTGATAGCAGAATACAACGGCACCGAGAAAGCTTCTCATATCAAAGACAAAATTGTGGAAATGATTCATCTTAACGAAACTTTATATGCCTGTGGAATTGCCTGTTCCTGTCAGGGGGAAAAAACACCATCAGGAAATTTCCTTGTTGACCTTCTTCTCGCAAATGTTTGTAAACAGAATGTTACCCGGTTTCCGTATGAAATCTCTCGTCTGCTTCAGGACATAGCCGGTGGTATTATGGTAACTCTGCCGTCAGCAAAAGACTTAAAAAACTCTGAAGTTGGTCCTTATCTCGAGAAATATCTTAAGGGCGTTTCGTCTGTGCCGACTGAAAATAGAATTCGGCTTCTTCGTTTTATTGAGAATATGTGTCTGGGGTGTGGTGCAGTTTGTTATCTTACTGAGTCTATGCATGGTGCCGGGTCCCCACAAGCTCAGAGAATCATGATGTCGAGAATGCTCGACATCGAAGCGCGTAAGAAGATGGTAAAGCAAATTGCCGGCATAAACGACTAAACCTGTTAAGGTTTATTAAGGAAGACCAAAAAAACCGGCCTTCCACCAAAATCCCACCCTTTCCCCTCCCCACCTCACGATCTCTGTTCCTCTGGTTTTCTCCATGGTATTTCAGTACTCCCTGCAGGTGTGTGGGAGGATGTAACAGCCGGAAGAGATACCTGTTTTTGGAATAAAAAGTCATACAAAAACAACGCCAAGTGGATGTTGCTGACGCGGGAAGGAGTATCGGATATTGAAAACGTTCACTAAATTCTGAAATTTTCTAAGCTCTTGATATTACAAGTCTTATGGATTTGCAATTTTTGCGATTTTATGAGCTATTTAGGCGTTGTGTTGTAGGATGGTTGTATGGATTTTTCTCACTTGTTATGGCCACAAGGTCATTAAAATTTTAGCAATTGCAGCTGAAAGAGAATTTTAATATAATCACGGACTTGAAAAGCTTGGCAGCGTAGCTAAGCAGGAATATAAATGCTATATGGGAAATCCCAAACTAAGGAGCAGCATAATGACAAATAGTGCCAAACCCGCAACGAAAAGTGAGATTCTATCCAACATCGCCGAGGCCACGCAGCTTTCCCGCAAGCAGGTGGCATCGGTGTTCGATGCCCTTTCAGGCCAGATCCAGGCTGCCGTGGGCAAGAAAGGCCCGGGCGTCTTTGCTTTGCCGGGTCTTCTGAAGATCGTGGTCATTCATAAGCCGGCCACCCCCGAACGTAATGGCATCAACCCTTTCACCAAGCAGGAGCAGGTCTTTGCGGCCAAACCCGCTCGCAAAGTCATCAAGGTCCGGGCTCTCAAAGCTCTCAAGGACATGGCTAAGTAACGGACTAAGGTGCCGGCATAATCCCGTGGCCGTTGAAGCTCTATATCGCCGTTTTCATTCGGACAGCAAGGCTGGGTTTTACAGTTCGTAAAACCATAGCGATACCCGCGGCCATAGAAAGATGTGCGCCAGCAATTTTGGATTTGAGGTGCGGCTGAGAGGTCAGAATTGGGTTTGTATTGGGTTTGTTTTTGTTTAGCGAGTTCGTATTTATATTTTTTTGCCTTGCAGAATTTCTTAATTCAGCAGGCGGTTTTGGGTGGCGTGGGCCGCATTGGGTGAAGCTGTGGCGTGGGCCGGGGGGATTGGGTTTGTTTGGGTTTGGATTGGGTTTGTTTTGGCTTTGATAGGGGGCTGAGAGGTCAAAATTGGCTTTGAATTGGGTTTGATTGGGTTTGTTTT
>DAOUVA010000357.1 GCA_030667885.1 Phycisphaerae bacterium | reverse complement strand
ATATTGGGACGGACAGGATATACGCCGGGGCGCTATTCCGAACCTTAAAAGCCAGCCATCGGACAGGCTGGATTCGATGTTAGTAAACGATCTGCCCTGATAGTTTTATTAAAAGAGAAAAGGATTTTAAAAATGGAACAACTAAACCGACGCAAATTTCTATATCGAACAGCCGGATGTACCGCAGCAGCGGCGATGTCTTTAGCCGGTTGTGAAACTATGCCTGCCAAAAAAACACCGACCTCAGAAATCACAAAACTGCCGAACATCATCTTCATCATGGCCGACGATTTAGGCTATGGCGATCTCGGCTGTTACAGCCAGAAGGAAATCAAAACGCCTAACATTGACCGGCTTGCCGCCGAGGGCACACGATTTACCGATTGCTATGCAGGCTCAACTGTCTGCGCGCCGTCTCGCAGCGTCCTGATGACGGGCCAGCACACAGGCCATACCCGCGTCCGCAATAACATGGGCAAAGTAGGAGGCACCCTCGTTCTCGATAACGGCTCACCGCAAAGACGCGTCCCGCTCGAACTGCAGGACATCACCATCGCCAAATTGCTAAAGCAGGCCGGCTATGCAACCGGCATAACAGGCAAATGGGGTCTCGGCGAACCGGACAACAACGGCATTCCCAACAAGCAGGGCTTCGATGAATGGTTCGGCTATCTGAACCAAAGGCGTGCGCACACCTACTATCCGCCCTACCTGTGGCACAACGAACAAAAGCAAATCTTCGAAGGCAACGCAGAAGGCCTGCGAGAAAAATATTCTCACGACATGTTCACGGATTTTGCCCTCGATTTTATTCAGCGCCACAGTAGCGGCCCCTTCTTCCTGTACCTGCCATATACCATCCCGCACGCAAAATACGAAATCCCCAGCACAGATCCCTACACAGACAAATCCTGGCCTTTCGACGCAAAAGTACACGCAGCAATGATTACACGAATGGACGCCGATATAGGCCGTATTATGGCACTTCTGAAGAGCCTGACAATTGACAACGATACGCTCGTGTTCTTCTGTTCGGACAACGGGGCAGCCAAACGCTGGGACGGGATTTTCGACAGCTCCGGTCCGCTGCGAGGAAACAAAACTGATTTATTCGAGGGCGGCATCCGAATTCCTATGATTGCCCGCTGGCCCGGCAAAATCCCCGCCGGCCAAACCAGCAGCGCCGTCTGGTACTTTGCCGATCTTATGCCCACACTTGCCGAGCTGGCCGGCATCAGACCGCCTTCGAGCATCGACGGCATAAGTGTTCTGCCAACCCTGCTCGGCAAACCGCAGAAAACCGATGACCGCTTTTTATACTGGGAATTTCTTACAAACAATTTTCAGCAGGCGGTTCGCTGGCGCAATTACAAGGCCCTCCGCCAGGCCACGGACAAACCGCTGGAACTGTACGATTTGACTAAAGACATCGCCGAAGAGCACAACATCGCCGCCGAAAATCCCGATGTAATCGCCAAATTCGAGGCTTATCTGAAAACCGCCCGCACCTATTCGCCAAACTGGTCTATTTAAACAGGCCGGATGAAAAAAAGCCGGACGAATAGCTGCCGGTCTCGAATCTGTTCAAATTTGGCACCTGAATGCCCAAAAACTACATTTTTTCAAAAAAGTGCTTGTCTTTAAGCCAAAGATGGCTATACTAACACGATTGTATTAACTATGAGTGTTCATGTGCGCTTGCGCTATTTTGCTCTTGTGCATTTTTTAATTAGGAGATAAACCAGTGAAAACAGAAATATTGGATGCGGTTGAAAGCAAAAGCTTGAAGAAAGAAATACCGCACTTCGAAATAGGCGATATTGTAGATGTCCACTGCCGTATAAAAGAGGGCGAAAAAGAGCGCACTCAGATATTTACCGGGACCGTAATCGCCCGCAAGGGCCGCGGCGTCAACGAAACCTTCATGGTTAGGCGCATGGTCGGTAACGAGGGTGTCGAAAGAATCTTTCCGCTTCATTCGCCCAACGTTCTTAACGTCAGGGCCATCCGAAGTGGCAAAACAAGACGGGCAAAACTATATTACCTCCGCAAGCGAACCGGCAAATCCGTCAGGCTCCCTCAGCGGCACAGCACCCACACCGTCTCAAAATAATAATACTGTGGCCCTTATACTTGCCCTGCCTGTCCTGAGCACCGCCGAAGGATCTGTCCCGATTTTATCGATGGCTGCACGGTCGAGGATTTTTTCTGGGGATTCTATTTAATATGTTGGGTATGGTATTAAACAAGCGAAAGCTGCTGGCCGACCGCGATTTACTCGGCCGATGGGGTGAAAAACGCTGCCACGGATTCCTTAAAAGAAAAGGCCTAAAAACACTCACACGCAACTTCTCCTGCAAAGCCGGCGAAATCGACCTTATTATGGTCGATATCGACAGGACAATCGTCTTCATCGAGGTCAAAACCAGGGCGAACGAAATCTTCAACTCGGTCGAATCTTCTATCACTGCCCCCAAGAAAGCCAGATTAGTCAGGACCGCCAGGTATTTTCTCACAACCCACAACATCGACGACAGGCCTCTTCGTTTTGACGTTGTTACAATAGTCCTTGGCCCAAAAGGCTCGCCCCAGATTAGACATTACCAAAACGCTTTCGTACCGTAGAACAATGGAACTGATTGATACACATTGCCATTTAACGTTCGAACAGTTGGCCGATGACATTGAGGCTGTGTTGGCTCGAAGTGTTGTTGAAGACGTTACCGGCTGGATTACCGTCGGCACCGACCCACAGCAGAACCGCAAAGCCATTGAGCTTGCAGACAAATTTAAGAATATGTACGCCGCCATTGGAATCCATCCGCACGATGCACGCGATGTAACCGCAGAAACCCTAATAGAATTGAAAGAGCTTGCCCAAGATGAAAAAGTCGTAGCCCTCGGGGAAACAGGTCTGGATTTCCATTATAATTTTTCAAGCCAATCCGACCAGAAGCGGGCTTTCGTTGCCCAGTTAACAATCGCCAAAGAATTGAACCTGCCCGTAATAATCCATTGCAGAGAAGCCTTTGATGAAACGATGGAAATTTTAGACCAATACGGCCGGGGCCTGAAGGGCGTGGTCTTTCATTGTTTCAGCGGGTCGGCCAAGCAGGCAAAGATTATTCTCGATTATGGCTTTTATATCTCATTTACCGGCGTAGTTACTTTTAAGAATGCCGACCTTATCCGCAAGGCCGCTAAAATTGTTCCCGTAGATAGACTGATGCTCGAAACCGATTGCCCCTATATGTCACCGGAGCCTATGCGAAAGCAGAAGATAAACGAGCCTGCCCTTATGATCCATACCGCAAAGCATCTGGCCGAACTAAAGCAGATAGACTTTACCGATTTCGCTAATGCCGTAACAGCCACCAGCAAAAACTTCTTCGACCTGCCCTGAGCCTGCCGAAGGGTCTGCCCATAACCCTTTTCCGGCCTACTGGCCAGCAGTCGTGCCTGTCTGTACTTTAAGGCAGCTGATTGAGCCGGTCATCAATCGCTTTCAGCTTCCTTCGCATCTCGATATCATTGATCATGGTACCAAGCTTGTTCATTATGGCATCGACCGCACCGTTCCAGTGCGTCCAATCGGGCCCCATCATACTGGCGCCCATCCGCCACCTGCGGCCGTCATGGTGCCAGATAAGATAATGCATAATCTCTGGCGTCTCATCCAGAGGATTGTCTCTGCTGATAAGCTCCTCAGTGTACGCCTGTTCGAGCAAAGCATCAGCACGCTCCCAGAGCTGGTTATAGTCTTCGACAACCTTATCAAATTCAATAAAGTATTTGTCGGTCCATTGCCCTGAGTGACACTTATAGCACACAGCTTTCATCTTATTCCGGCCGCTCTCTGCCTTGTCCGGGTCAGGCACTCTTTCAATAACCAGATCGACCTCTTCCGGTCCTTTCCACTGAGGAACCGATTTCTTCGGTTGCAGTTCCCAATACAGTCTCTCCCCAACCTCATGAGTCGTCTCAACAGCGCCTCCGAAACCGCTCATATGACAGGCCGCGCAGGTAGGCGCGTCAATGTCCATAGGACCCCACTGTCCTGATGGCGCATCCCAGTTCCATGATTGGCCGCTTGCTCCATACATGTTTCCATGTTTCGATTCTTCATAGATTTCGTGCTGCGGATGGTCCGGCCCGAGATGGCACTGGCCGCAAGTCTCCGGCTTACGTGCCTCCACAACACTATAGCCGTGTCTTGTGTGGCAGGCACTGCATGAGCCGAGGCTTCCATCGGGATTGATTCTGCCCACACCCGTGTTGGGCCAGCCCTGTAGTTCACCGCCGGGATCCGCTATAACGAAGCTGCCGTGACATTGAATACATCCGAGATTCACGTTATTGTGATGATAATTCGGGTCATTAAGAAGACCTATCTTCTCTAATATCCCGCTGTCAGGAAACAGCGGCGTCAGCGCCCTTTTCGCCATTTCTTCAGGATCAAGCTGCCTGGCCGTCTCCTGGCTGAATGGATCAAGACCATCTGCTCGTGCCTTGACATAATATGGTTTCAGGGGGCCCATAAAAGCACTCCAGGCATGTTTGCTTCTGGAGAACTCCTCGACTTCTTTCTCATGACACTCTTTACAGTACTCAGGGCTTGGAACCGCTGTGATTTGAGAGCCGAAATGAAAGTGAGTGGACGGATCACCTTCTTTGCCAAGATGGCAGGTTTCACACTCTACCCCTTCACTGCTGTGTTTACTGTCCTCCCACAGTTTGACTATGCCGGGCGACGAGAATTCATGGCATCCGAGACATACAGCCGCCTTTGCATTCTTAACGGCCGATATCCCGGGAAATACACCAAGCATCATCGAAAATACTAACAGGAAATACACCCTCTTCATTGTAGTTTTCTCCAAATATTTTACCCTTCTCCGAGTCTCTGCAACCGGCAAAATAGAACATCCATCGCGGCTGCTTCCATGTTGAATCGATCATATTTTACCAAAATTTTAACTGCTTTACAACGAAATTTTCGAATTACTTCGTTTTCGTATATATCCTCACCTACTCACCTCCGCAATACACAATACGAATTTTATCCTTGCCTTGCCCCCTCCCCGCACCGTAACATACCATCGACGTGCGGGTGTGTCTTAAGTTCTTGGAAACACAAAATACAATGGTATGCCATGCATACCATT
>DAOUVA010000494.1 GCA_030667885.1 Phycisphaerae bacterium | reverse complement strand
TGGCCTTTTTTCGCGTGTAATTGAGAAGGCCGGTCGACAGCAGAATCTCCCTGTCTCTTTCGGAAAGCTCAAGCTTACCGACAAATTCGAATGAGCCGTCCGCTTTTACAATCTTAATCTCGTCACTTGCCTTGATTGCTTTGAGCAGATTGTCTATATGAAGTTCGTCGCCCGACTCGATCTTGTCGTAGTCGGCAGGGTCGGCAAATTCTATCGGTACAATGCAGAAATTAATCAGGTTCGCCTTGTGGATTCTCTCGATGCTTTTGGCAATAACCGCTCTGATGCCGAGATACATCGGGCAAAGTGCGGCGTGCTCTCTCGACGAACCCTGGCCGTAGCTTTCGCCAGCCACGATAAGGCCGGCAATCGCTTTTTCCTTTAACTGAAGCGCCCGTTCAGCAAAAGTCGGCTTGCCTTCTTCGTTGAAGCAATTGAAAACAACCTTTGCGTATTCGGGCACATTCGAGCGCAGTTTCAGAAAAGTGCCTGCGGGCATAATATGGTCGGTGGTTATCTTCTGGCCGCATTTAAGCAGAACTCTGCCCGTCAGTTTCTGCGGTAATGGAGAGGGGGACTCGGGTACAACAATAGTAGGCCCGCGTAAAACCTCAACCTTTGCCGCTTCGTCATCAGTCAACGGCTGCTCTACCATACTGTCATCAATAACAAATTCGTCCGGCATTTCGATTTTCGGATATTCGGCCCCAGACAAGTCACGCGGATCGGTGATTTTACCCGTCAAGGCGGAAGCGACCGCTGTTTCCGGACTGACCAGATAGGCCTTATCGCCTTTTGTCCCGGTTCGCCCTGCAAAGTTCCTATTAAAGGTCCGCAGGCTCACCACCTCATTCGCCGGTGAAAAGCCCTGCCCGATACAGGGTCCGCAGCCCGATTCCAAAATCCGCGCGCCTGCTGAAAGCATATCCGCCAATGCTCCGTTTTGTGCCAGCATATTCAGAACTTCTCTGCTGCCCGGAGCGATTGCACATTCGACCATATTATTTACATGCCGACCTTTTAATACCTTCGCGACCATCATCAAATCGGCAAAACTCGAATTCGTACAGCTTCCTATCACGACCTGGGCGGTTTCGAGGCCGGCGATTTCTCCGACAGATTTGATATTATCCGGCGAAGACGGGCACGCAGCCATCGGCTCAAGTTCATCCAGATTGATTTCGATGACGCGGTCGTATTCGGCATCCTCGTCAGCGGCCAGCGGCTGATAGTCATCCTGGCGTTTTTGGGCGGAAAGAAACTTTTTCGTCTGTTCATCGCTGGCGAAGACGCTTGTAGTTACACCTAATTCCGCTCCCATATTTGTTATCGTCGCCCGCTGCGGCACAGACAGGCGTTCGGCTCCGTGGCCAAAATATTCGACCACCCAGCCGACGTTGCCTTTCGTTGTGAGAATGCTCAACAGTTTGAGAATGACATCCTTCGCAGCCACCCAGTCGTTCAATTCACCTGTAAGTTTCACTCCTAAAACTTTCGGGCATTTCAGATAAAACGGCCCGCCGGCCATAGCCACCGCAACATCCATCCCGCCTGCGCCGATTGCCAGCATTCCGATTCCGCCGCCGGTAGGTGTATGCGAATCACTGCCCAACAGCGTTGCGGCGGGTTTGCCGAACCGCTCTAAATGAACCTGATGACAGATGCCGTTGCCCGCACGCGAATGATAAACGCCGCACCTTGCAGCTATCGTTTGCAGGTATAAATGGTCGTTATGGTTCTCCGGCCCGAAGCCGGCCATATTGTGGTCGATGTAGCTGACCGACAAATCGGTTTTAACTTTAGCGGCCCCTATCGATTCATACAGTAAAAACGCCGTGGTTCCCGTGGCGTCCTGAGTAAGCGTCTGGTCGATACGAATGCCAATCTGCTCACCGCCGGCGAGCTTACCTTCGATGAGGTGTTTGCTGAGTATCTTGTAAGTAAGCGTTTGTCCCAATTTTGAACTCCTTGAAAACCAAAATGCACAGTCTAACATAAACAGAAGATTAAGACAAATCCTATGTTCAGTGAAACGTTCTAATAATCGCCACTTAACACAAAAAACGGCCATGTGCTCCGCCACACAAGGCCGCCCAAATAGAGCAAACAATGAGGAACTGTCTCTACACAACCCGGTTATCTAACAATTACTTGCTTTCAACATAATACCTTACCAATCTCGCACAACCACGCCGTCTTTTCCTACCATGTACCGGTCTGAGCCAGCTACCTTAAGATTATAGACCTTGCCAACGAAAGGTAATGATCTTTTTACGACGCTCTTAATCGCAATTGAACCCTTCAATGATTTGAGCTTCATACCGCTTTGCAGGTTCGGTGCTGCAACCCATTTCCCGGAATCGAGCATGAAGCGGTGTGTATCCACAACGCTGATACGATTTCCATTTTCGAGCGTGATATCGCGACATTCGAAAACTCCCTCATGTTCTTCAACTTTCTCAATTTGCTTCAAGAATACCATTGTCTGAACACAGCCAAGCTTGCCAACCATCTGACCAGAGACTGCTTCTGAGATTCGCATGAGTTTTCCATCCAGCCACATCGGAGTATCAGCAACAAAACAATACCTGTCTTTTGGTTCTGTTGTGCCTTCGCCATCAATTACGAGGAATGAATCCGTCCTGGTAGTCGGCGAACTGCTGTTGGCAAGTGGGTAACCGCCTCTACGGAGATCTCCAGTACCATCATCCCAGGTGTAAATGTTGTCGTCGTTGATGGCGCAGAAAGCTACTTTTTCAAAGGCCACGTGGATGTCCATAAACAGTACGTTTTGTCCATCTTCCTGGTGAGCAATCGCGTTTCCGAGATTGGTA
>DAOUVA010000337.1 GCA_030667885.1 Phycisphaerae bacterium | reverse complement strand
GTAGTAAAGCTCCAGAGGGGACCTGTCCACGGGCTGTCAGCATTGGCGTTATTGGCCTCATCAATCCGCCAGTAGTAAGTAGTATCCCATTCAAGTTGTCCGGGTTCGTAGATCTCTGAACCAAGATTGCCGCTGACTTTATACTCAAGTGAACTTGCATCGGTGCCAAAATAAACTTCATGCGAAGCACCTAAGCCCGGTGCCCATGTGAGAACAGGCGTTTGTGTTACATCCACAGCACCATTAGCCGGTTTCGGATTGCTAACGGCGCCCTCAGTTGTAAAGCTCCAGACATCACCTTTATGCGTTTCGACAACATCGAACTCATCAACACGCCAATAGTAAGTCTTGGCCATTTTAAGTGTACCGGGAGTATAGGCCGTAGCTCCCTGAGGAAGACCACCGGCGGCATTGTCCACTTCATCAAAATTGTCGCCAAAGTAAACGGTGTGCAGTTTCGCACCGAAACCCGGTGTCCAGCTAAGGCTGCCATCGGGATTTACAGACTCTGCGCTATCAGCCGGGTTGGGAAAGTATGCTGTCTTTGGGGGAATACTAAAGCTCCAGATATCACCCTTCCAGGGACTGTTCGGTTCGGTGTCATTCACTTCATCAATACGCCAGTAATATGTCGTACCCGGAACAAGACCATCCGGAACGGGAAAACCGGGGAAACCGGCGACAAAAAACGTGTCAATTTGGTTGCCCTGGAAGGTACCTTCGGCTCCGGAATTTACATCATCGAGATTGTCTCCTATGTAAACATCGTGTGAGACGGCAAAATCTCCTGCCCGCCAGCTAAGGCTCACCCAAGTATCCTCAAGGAGGGCGCCATCCTTGGGAGTGGGCTTAAACGCCAGAGGGAATCCTCCGCTTGATGTCGCAATCCTGGCAATTTCCTCGGCCGTCAATATACTATCGTAGATCTGAACGTCGTCGACGACTCCCTGGAACCAAGCCATGCCGTGTCC
The DNA here is from genome assembly GCA_030667885.1 of Phycisphaerae bacterium. Classification (GTDB taxonomy): domain Bacteria; phylum Planctomycetota; class Phycisphaerae; order Sedimentisphaerales; family Anaerobacaceae; genus NIOZ-UU13. The sequence goes on along the minus strand of DAOUVA010000337.1, from coordinate 4,515 downwards.
TGAGTTGGAACCCACGTAGTAACGATCGCCTTCGCCCCAAAGCGTACCGGCGACATCAATCGACGTGGCGTCCTCTTCGCCATTAACATATAGATGCATTGGACCATCATTGGCAGCCGCAATAGCCACGTGATACCACTCGTCCGCTTCAACGAGCGTCGTTCCTATCACGTTGCGCTCGGAACCAACCCACAGGTAATGTTGAAACACACCATCAGGATTAATACGTAACTGGTGCGACCAGTGGGTAGTCTGACCTGAACTGCTCGTGCGTACAATTACGCTGGCGGCATCCGTACGCGCAGGTCTGATCCATAAGGTAATCGTATAGGCCGAGGGATTCGCCGAAGGTAGATGGACGAAATGGCTCACGCCGTCGAACTCAATACCTTGCCATATTCTGCCCTTTACATACGTGGGCGATCCTACGCTGAATGTCCCATGCTCTCCTCCGACAGAGTCATCTAAATTCCCGTCGAATCTCCAGTGTCCTACCAGTTCAGCCGACACATTGCTTGACCCACTCAGCACCAAAATAAAAGAGACCAAATAAATCAATTTTTTACACATTACAATCCTCCTTTAAAAATGAAATATGGTTTGTCGATTGAAATGTAAAAACAAATGTGAAACACGATACTTTCGCTGCAACTCTGTGTCTTGCATAATAACTCCTCACTTTATAAAAGAACACAAAGATTGCACCCGCTGGATAAACTCAAAGCCCAAGATGCCCGGCTGTGCAGACACAAGCTTCATTAATGCTATCTATATCATATTGCCCAGCTCCCCGTCAAGGAAAATCTCCTGATGATAAATGGTAATTAAGAATTTTGCAATGTGGAGGAGATTTTGGTATTATAGTCGAACTTGAAGGCTTGGTTGTTTATCCAGGCGTCTTATATGAGAAATCTTAGATTAAGGAGTGATTATCATGACAAAGCGAACTCGCCGGCAGTTTTTGCAGAACTCAATGTTTACCGCTGCTGCCGCGGCAGTATCCGCAACCCCGATGTTCAGCAGCATTACACAAGCGCAAAGCCGAAGCCCAAATGAAAAGCTGCTTTGTGGGGTGATTGGTTGCAAGGGTCGGGGCGGTAGTCACATAAGCGCATTCTCCGGCCGCAAGGATTGCGAAATCGCTTACATTGTCGATGTGGATGAAAAGGTGGGCCAAAACTGCTGCAATTCGATAGAGAAACGTACCGGCCGCCGTCCAAAGTGGGTTAAGGATATGCGCCGATTGTTCGACGACAAGTCCGTAGATTTCATTGGGACGGCGACACCAAATCACTGGCATGCCCTCTGCGGCGTATGGGCAATGCAGGCCGGAAAAGATGCATACATTGAAAAGCCGATAAGTCACGATATTCCTGAAGGTGCCGCGCTCGTCGCCGCCGCTAAGAAATACCGAAGGATATGTCAGGTGGGTACACAATGCCGTTCTAATCCTGCCCTCATAAATGCCATGAAGTTCATTGAAGATGGCGGTATCGGCGAGGTCAACTTTGCCCGCGGGCTGTGTTACAAACGCCGAAAATCGATCGATGCACTGGGCGGTTATCCGATCCCTGAAGAGGTGGACTTTGATCTTTGGAGCGGTCCTGCACCATACACTTCACCGAAACTCACCAGAAAACGCTTCCACTACGATTGGCACTGGCAGCGGCTGTACGGCAACGGTGACTCCGGCAACCAGGGACCTCACCAAACCGATATCGCAAGATGGGGTTTAGGCATTAACCGCCATCCCAACAGCGTTATCGCTTATGGCGGCCGCCTGGGTTATCAGGCCGAACGCAAAGATCCCAGTTATGTCGATGCGGGCGATACACCTAACACCGAAGTGGCCATCTACGATTACGGAAAAAAGTGCATGGTATTTGAGACGCGGGGACTTTCTGTTGATAATTCGGCGGACATGGAGATTAGCACCATGTTTGAAAGCACCAAGGGCAACAGGATCGGTGTGATCTTTTACGGCACTGAAGGCTATTTAGTCCAGAGGTCCTATACTCATTGCATGGCGTTCGACCTCAAGGGCAAGATGTTCAAGGAATTCAGAGGTGGCGGCGACCATTTCGATAATTTCGTTAAGGCTGTCCGCAACCGAAAAACGAAAGATCTTAACGCCGACGCTTTCCAGGGCCATCTGTCTGCGGCTTTGGCGCATTTGGCCAACATCAGCTATTATATTGGCGAAAACAACAAAGTCTCCGTTAAGGAGGCCAGGGCTGTGCTCGAAGATGTTGGCAGCAGGGACAATAACATCGAAACGCTCAATCGTACTATTCGACATTTTACAGATAACGGAGTCGATTTGGACAAATATCCGATGTCGATGGGGCCGCTGCTTAAGTTTGATCCAAGAAAGGAAGTATTCACCAATAGCGACGCGGCAAACCAGATATTACACCGCGATTACCGTAAACCGTTCGTGTGCCCGACGCCGGATAAGGTGTAACAATCGGGGTATATCCGGGATATTCTGACTCTTCGCAGAGGGTTTACACACTTGAAAGGGACGTAATCGATGAAGCCTTATCGAGACATAGGTAGTTATGTGTTGCCTTTATGGAAAATTATGTTGATTTTTCTGCTGGTGACAAATCCGGAGATATCGATAGCCCAAAGAACGCAGCAAAAGGCAAACACCATCGTATGGGACACACAGTCACCTTTTGTAAATACAGTCGATGTTCGGGACAAAACTGACTGGAAAGTTGTTCCTGCCGACTTTCTTACCCTTGAGCTTGACCCATCCGCTGCCGTTTCGGACCCTGCTTACTACGGGAGAGAATATTCTTTCAAAGGAGATGTAGTAGTAGAGAATGGGCACTTGACCGCCGTGTTCTGGTCAGGAAAAGGCAAAGTGATTATCTACTCGAAAACAGATCCGGGTAAGAAGAGAATTGAATTTGTTCCTCTACAACTAAAAGGAAAACCGGCGAGTATCAAACACCGCAGCATATTGCAGAATACCGGTGATGAAGTGGCTTTGGAAGTTTCTTTTTCATCTAAAGGGGCGGAAGATAGTTTTTCTGCTATTTTCTCGTTCGACCGGACGGGAATTATCGAGATTAAACCTGCCGGCAATATGAAAGGGATAAGCCTGCTCAGTCCAATTGCATATGGAGTATTGCCAGACTTCATTGGTGATGACCTTATTTACGATCCCGAAAAATATCCTTCGAGAGCAACGCTTCACGTTCCTTCAGAGAATCTTTTCCTTGGATTGCTCAAGGGGCAAAACGATATGCTGGTTGTTACCTGGCCTATGGGAAAACAGCGGATGAAGCTTGTTCTGGATAATAGTGAAAATGGTCGTCTTATTGAATCTGTTGACTTTGACAATGACGGTAAGAATATTTATCTGGCCCTGTTAGAAGCGCCGGGAATCTGGCATAAGGAAGAGTTAAAGCCCACTTACCTTGAAAAGGATATAGCTGTAAATTGGAAAAGGCCCTTTCCTGCCAAATGGATAACCCAATTGGATGAAGCGAATGTAAAAACAACTTTTACGTTCAAGGAATCTAAAGAAACTATCTGGCGTGGTGTAACAGGCCGCTATAACTACCCCGTCTGGTTTGACGAGGGAACAACTTTCTATCGTCTCGGCAAGAAAATACCGCCGAAGGGATATTCTCTTGTTTATTGTCTCGAGAGAAAAAGTACTCCCGCCTCGATTTCTACTCCTGTCGATATTATGAAGGGGACGTTGGGCAGGCAGGCATGTGATACTATACTTGACCTGCCGGGTCGCAAACTGCGCAACCATCATAGAAGGGCAGGCATAGGTGTTCGTCGTGCCGCTACCTGCGGATGTACGGAGGCGATGCAGGTAGTTTTTGATGCGGGCGATGAAGTTGCGAGGAAAGAGTATGTCGAGGGGGCTGTAGATGATATGGTCTATTTTGTTACGAGACATGTTGAGAGAATCAATGAATATCAGGATTTTGCCAATAACTTGATAAAGTATCTGAATCTGGCGGGGAAATCCGCTGCCGATTTGAAACCCTTTATTGATAATATGCAGGCAATAGTGCAGGAGATACCCCGGGGATACGAAATACAGAAAGAGAATATGAAAAGCCTGGAATATGCTGCTGAATTGTCTCGCAAGACCAAAGCACTTACTCGAAAGAAAAGCTCGCAAAATCTGCCTGCTTATAAGGACCTGAGCATGAAGTGGAGGACGATGGGTGGTGCCCAGGACACTGTTATAGGCCAGTGTCACACTATTACGAGAAAGCTTTTTCAGGAGGCAGGTTATGGCTGCGTAAATCAACCTGGGGCTGTTAAAATAGCCCGGGAGATTAGAAGGCGCTGCAGAGAATGCCTTAGAAATCCTGATGGCTATGAGATTTGGCAGAATTATTAAACACATAATAATCAAACTAATAAAGTATAAAGCGGAAACCGGGAACTATGAAGCACTATATACATGTTGTATTTCTTTTGTCTGTGGTTTTGATTCTTTTTCAAGGCTGTAAGCGTAAAGATCCGAACGATGCG
>DAOUVA010000101.1 GCA_030667885.1 Phycisphaerae bacterium | reverse complement strand
CTGATACGCGATTACCAGCGATTCCAACTTCATGCAGGCGAGTTGTTTGAGAGGACGGGGGGGCCTTTTTAAATGATTATTTATTAATGATTATTGACTATTTGGGAAGACGACAGTCTCCATGTCGGATTGCTGTTAAAATAGCCCCAAGGGGATTCGAACCCCTGTTGCCGGGTTGAAAACCCGGTGTCCTAGGCCTACCTAGACGATGGGGCCAACCATGTTTATTCCATAGCGATTGCTTCCTCAGGACAGGTATCAACGCAAAGCTCGCAATCAATGCAGGTTTCAACGTCCACCAGGGCCTTCTCAGAAGCCATGCTTATAGCCTCGCTTGGGCATTCTTCCACGCAAGTTTCACAACCAGTGCATTTTTGCTCATCTACTTTAGCTGGCATATACATAACCCTTTCAAAAAACTCCCAAATTAATAAATCCTAACTGAACCTTTATAATACTTTAGTTACGAAATAGAAAACGGAATGTTACAAGATTATATCGATTTTACAACCTCTTTTTGAGGAAAATTTATGTTGTGGCCAAATTTTATTTAAATTCGGCCAAATTCAATTCAACGATAGTTGTTTCGGGTCTTTAAATCGGGATTAAGGCTTCCATTACCGTAGCGATGACCTGCCAAGGGCAATTGCTAAATCTCGAACAGGCTTGCTTGGGTCGTTTTTTGCCGTCCATTCCAGTAGCTTATCGAAGTTTCTGTCATTTGTTTTACTCAGCAAGTAAACGGCCATCATCCGCACGGTCCAATTAGTATCGTGCAGATTCTTTGCAACCGCACTTATAAGTTCATAGTCGAGTGGTAAAGAAAGCATCTCGGCCATAGTGTGCACCTTGACGATCCAGTGGCCGTTTGTAGAGTTATGCAGCAGTCCGGTTTCATGTAATAGTGAGTTCCTCAACAAAGGCACCATCCAGTCAGCATACATAAACTTGTAAAGCGGCTTATTATTCAGCATCTCATGCTGTTCTCTCAAAAGGCTGGTGAAAAGCCGGGCGATTTTGATTTTTTCATTGATGTTTTCTTTTGAGATTAAATTAAACCGGCTTCTGAGGTATTGACCGGTAAGTTTGATTCCCGGGCGTTTTATTCGCAGCCTGGTTGGTTGAAGATTCGTAAGCCTGTTAGTTATATTGCCCTGATTAGTTGTTACGGGATCGAGATACAGCGTAAAATCTATAACCAAAGTTGCCTGCGGATAGGTAACAAGTATTTCTCTAAGCTTACCTGTGAGAAGGCGCACGGGAATGAGGATACTGCGACCAGGCTCGATGAACAAGGCCGTCCGAATTTTTTCAGAGGACAGGTTCGATATCTTTCTGTTAATATCTCCGCTGATATCGGCATCAATCCTGATATTACCCTTAAATAAGGCATCATCGCTGATGACAAGAGGCTCGGCGGAATTATTTGTTATTTCGACATTGCCGTTGAATTCGCTGCCGAATGGAAACTCATCGCCCCGAATATTAAGCTGGGCCGAAAACATATTCTCGGCAGGAGTAAATACGGGAACGAGTGTTTGTTCAAACACTTTCTCCAACATATTTAAGACCGTATCAGGGTCAATCGGGGGGGTGTATTGTTGGCCCTGTTGGGTCAGAATTTCTTTGGCACGTTCGGCGGCAAATGATCCGGGGTCTCTGGCGATTGCGGTCTTTAGAGTTTCTATTGCCAAATCCTTCTGTCCCTGTGCCAGTTGAATCTGAGCCAGAGTTAAATTCGCGATTTGATTGTCCTGGAAATTATTGATAATAGGTTTGGCCCATTCCGTCTGATTATTCATTATAAGCGCATAAGCCAAAATAGCACGTGAAGCGGGCGAATTAGGCTCGGCTAAGTTAGCTTTATTAGCCCAGTGTAATGCTTTGTCCGGAATCGGCAGGGCAAAGGAATAAAACCAGGCGAGCTGGTTAGTACTTATCTGCTGCGAATCACTGCTTTGCAGGTTTTCAGAGTTGTTTATGTTTTGCCTCGGGTCTTGCAAGAGCTGTTGGGCTTTTTTTTCGGCGTCCTGGAAAATCTGTGTTGCCACTTCACCGTTGCCCATTTTCGTAACTACTTTACCTGCTATGGCCTCTAATCGCAGGTCAAATTGGCCTTCCTCCTGGATTCGTTGAGCAATTTGGAGGCATTTGGATTGATTTTGCCTGGTGTTGTAGTTGCTGATCGCCCAGGGCAGATAAATACGGGCGGGAAGGGTCTTTGACGGATAAAGGTAACTAAACAAACTGGCACAGTATTCATAAACACCTGCGGCAGTATCATAAAGCTGCAGCCGTTCAGCCTGCTGGGCAAAGGCAAGGGCGGGGTTGATATCCGAAGGATTCTCGCGCAATGCTAATCGTTGGCGTTCAAGATATATTGTCGGCCCAATCCTTTCCGGTTTAATTTCCATCAGCTTTGTAAAGGCCGACGTATTGTATCTATTCTTTTTGTAAGCCTGCATAAGATAAAATTCAGCGGTTTCCAAATCCCCCTTTTCAGCCTTCAACTGGCCAAGCAAGGTTGCCAGTTCGGAATCGAGTACGACGTTCTTAGCCCCCAGAGTCTCCAATATCTGCTCAAGAAGTTTCTCCCTTTGCTCTCGGGTGTTCAGTTGGGCCAATAAATACACAGCAGCTTTTTTGGCCACGTCAACATCAGCGGACTCATCTACATAATTTGCAAGTAAACTATACACCAGTTCGGAATGGTCTTGCTGTGAGTTGCGGCAGGCAAGCTTAAGAAGCAAGGCGCGAGCATTTCTGACGTTGTTATCAAGCTCCATAGCAGCGGTCAGGAATGCCATTGCCTGTTCAATCTGTGGAGCTTCGGCATCTTCTGAGTTAGCCAGTTCATAAGCTAACTCATAAAACTTTTGACTGACAGAAGACGAAAGGACCGGTTGGGCCGAGCTTTCCCGTGAAAGCAAGGGCGTAGGCGCAGATAAAAAACAGACAAAGAAAAGAAGCGCCGAAAATACCGGGAGGTATCCCGCTTTACAGGAAACCAATGACGCTCTCTTACACATTTGCTTCTCCGTTAATAACGCAAAAAACACTCATCTGCCGCCGCTGTTTTGCCTGGCAAACAAAGCAGCAGGGACAAGACAGCTTGCATTAGTATATTTCGGACAATTACCTTTTTCGCTTTAGATTAGATATACCGATAAAAAGACAGATTAAACGTCTGCGTATCACTAAAACTCTTATCTGTCAAGTTCCATTTGTGATTGGAATAGGTTTTTACAGGTTAATGGCAAGTTGCTTTTTGCCCTGATAGCCGGTTTATTCAGGAAGTTGTATAAAATGGTTCCGGGTTCCGGCTTTAGCCTACGTTTTTCTCTTGTGGGGGCTTGCCGCCTGTGAATAGAGAAAGCATTTCGATATGGAGGAGTTTTGCGGCAAGCGTGTACACCACTACCGCGGACGGCACAACCACGGCGAGTCTGAATACATCAAAAGCTTTTCCATCGGGCAAATTTCTCATCAGAGACATAATTGCAGAGCCAGTGAGAAACATAACAGCGGTTGCTATAACTGTTTTTGTCAGGGTAATACGCAATCCATCTAATATCGAGCGGCCTAATTTTCTGCGAAGCACCCTAATAAGGATTACGACCTGCAGGTATGAGCATATTGCTGTGGCGGCGGCCAGTCCGGCTGTTCCAAGGTGCCAGATAAGAGTCAGATTCAGAAAAATATTGGCAACAACTGCATAGACAGCACTTCGTGCAGGTGTCTTCGAGTCCTGTATGGAATAAAACGCTCGTGCTGTTACCTGCTGGGAAAAATAACCGCAAAGCCCCATCGCATAGAACGAAAGCGTCAAAGCTACTATCGGCGTGTCTTCACTGTCGAATTTGCCATGTTCGAATATTGCTGAGACTAACGGTCTGGCTACCAGAAAGATTCCTGCTGTGGCCGGAATTGCAACGAATACAGCGGCCTTGATTCCCTTTGCGATTGTTTTAGTAAGCGCATCATAATCTTTCCTTGCGGCATCCGAGCTCATCACCGGAAAGATTGCCGTTGCAAGCGATATTCCCAATACCCCTAAAGGAAACTGGTAAAGCCGCTGTGCATAGTATAAATGAGATATTGCGCCATAACCAAGTGGGTCACCTTGCTCATTCATAAAGCACATGGCAATAATATCATCTCCGAGTGTATTTAACTGCGTTGCGATAAGGCCGAGTATCATAGGGCCCATCATAATGATGACTTTTTTAAAAGGTTTGGAGTGAATGTCCCATGCCGGCCTGATTGAAACTCCGCTGGCGCGTAGAGGAGGAATCTGTATAGCTATCTGAACAAATCCTGAGAGAAGAACTGCGACCGCTATGAAAAAGACCTGCTGTTGGGGTTTAATTTTCATTACCCAGCCGGTGACTAACAAGCTTGTAATAATGAATGTATTCAACACGATCGGCGCCGCGGCAGGTGTGGCGAAATGTTTGTGGACGTTAAGAATGCCTGCCAGAATTGCCACGATACAAATACATATCATATACGGCAGCATAATTGAACACAGCAACAGACCCAGTCGAGGTCCGGTTCTTGTTTCGAAAAAGCTGTAGTAGCTCCAGACCAGGACCTGTCCGACAATGACGATTATCGAAAGCAGTATGAACAGGACTGTTACTGCCGTGTTGGCAAGGCGTTTGGCCTGCTCAGGGTCGCTGTGAAGCTGTTCACTGTAAACGGGAATAAGAGAAGCTGAAGCAGCGCCTTCCCCAAAGAGTCTTCGGGCGAGATTTGGAATCTTAAAACCCATTGTCCATGCTGACATCAACCAGTCGGCACCTAAGAAATGTGCGAAAGCCATGTCACGCACCATACCGAATACTCTGCTGATTGCCGTTATGGAAGCAATTTGTCTGAAGCCTTTTATCATTCTTGGTTCTCGGTGTTCATCGAGCCCGCCATAAGCGGACAACCGCTTCGCTCCGGCATAGAAGTTGGCTTACTTTTTTGGTGCTACGGTAAAAGGTCTGCATCGTCCGATGTTATTTAATAAACCTATAGAGGCCATACTAACCAACAGGCTTGAGCCGCCGTAGCTTATTAGGGGTAAAGTCAGGCCTGTTATAGGCATAAGTCCCAGCGTCATGCTCACATTTACTATAACCTCGACGACAAACATCGCGACAATACCGACGGCCAACAATTTGCCGAACGGATCGCTATTGTGCACTGCAATTTCCAACCCGCAGATAACAATAATAGTATAAAGCGCAAGCAAACCCAGGCAACCCAAAAAGCCCCATTGCTGGGCAATTATAGCAAATATGAAGTCATTGTGCCTTTCTTGTAGAAAGTTGTATTTGACAAAAGGGCCCTTTCGAAAACCGTACCCTTTGATACCGCCGGAAGCAACCGCGTATTTTGAGCGAATCAGATGCCAGCCCCAGTCACTTTTCCATTGTTTTTCACTGAATTTTGTGCCGACAAGAACCTGGCCCAGCCACGGGTACTTCTCGGCTTTTTCGCGAACCCATGTATTTTGCAGTACGACGCTGCTGATTCTTATTCGCTGATAGGTCCTCATCTTATGCCATAGCAGCGGACTGACCAGAAGTGCCATAAGTATAATAATCAGCAGATGTTTGACCTTTGCACCGGCTACAAACAGCATTGTAAACAAGATTGGCATCATTAAGAGCACTGTACCCAGGTCCGGCTCAAGGAGTATAAGGACCATTGGCAGGAGGGTTAGAGCAAAAGGGCCGATTAGGGCGCTAAGACTACGGTAATTGCTGCGATATCGCAGATACCAGGCCAAAACCACTATGTATGCGAGTTTGCAGAACTCTGAGGGTTGGATACTAGGCAGCTTTGGAATCACAATCCAGCGGTGTACCCCTTGTCTGCTGGGCGGCGCAAAAGGCAGCTCGACCAGATATCTGCTGACCAGCAAATAAGCCAGCATTATAAGCACACCTGCGAAAAACCAGTAGCTTATCGAGCCTAAACGCCTGTAATTGACCAAGTTAATCGCTATAAAGCCGAATATTGCGACTACGGTGTATTGGACCTGCATTTTCCAGAGATCGCCCAGGTTATTGGTTTCGCTGGCCGGGCTTAGTTCCGCTGGATTACCAACAGAATAGATAGTAGCTATCCCGATACCTACCAGCATCAAACCGGTCGCTATCAGGCATAGTCTTACAATTATCAGTCGTCCCTTTAGGAAATTGAACATAATGGCAACATTAACATAGAAACATTAAAATTGCATACACATACTATAAAGTTGTAAAAAAACTCACTTTTTTGCGGTAAGAAAGCACAAATTCGCTATTTGTTGAATTAGGCTTTACACAATGTAAAAAAACAAATATATCAGACTAAGCTTATGGCTCTGATGGAGGCTGTTGGCCTTACCAAACTAAATTGGCCATTTGCCAGCATTTCTATGTGTTAAATCGGGCAATTATATCTAAAAATCTGATTTTTTTCGGTTTTTTTATATTTCTCTTTAACTTTTACACAAACTTGTTGTGTTTTTGAACTTAATCTTCACCGCTGAACCATCGGTTCTTATTTCTTTGTGTATTTTGTTTGGTTGTCGGGAACAGGTAGTTTCAATGGATTTTCAGGCTCAATTTCGGGATTTTCGCAAATTTTACTTGAAATACATGAAAACTTCTGTTAGTATAATATTGATCTTCACCAATTAGAACTTGTGCTATTATTGTAGGGCACTAATTTCGCTTAGTTGCGAGAAAGGAGGATGTATCGGGAAAGGATTAAGGGTATTTCCGGAGACTCCTGCTTGGTGCCGGAAAAGCTATGTTCAATGATCGAAGATTGCTTTCTGTCATATGAACGAGCGTGTTTATATTTTTTGTCAAGGCAGGGACCAAAACCAAGAGAGCGGGGTATTTTGCCCTGCACAGTGTTGATGAGAAGAAAGGGGTTGTACTATGAGAAAGTTGTTTTTTGTTCTGGTTGTGGCAGTGCTCACTTCACCAGTGTGGGCAACGGTTAGCATTACTGCTACTGACCTGGGCGAAGGAGTAGTCGCTATTGACTACTCGTCGGACGAGACTGAACTGGTCAGAGCGTTTGCTCTGGACATTACAGTTGATGCCGGCACTATTGATGCTATTAGTGATTTCGAGAAAGGTGACGACAACAACGGTTACGGCATTTTTCCTGGTAATTTCAGCCAGCACATTACTGTGGATCCTACGACCGGTGAAGTCAGCGATTGGGGTGTGGCCGGTTATTCGCCCGTGGCTGATGGTAATGACCCGGGCGCACTGAGTGGCTTAGGTACGAATGGTATCACAATCGAGATGGGTTCACTCTATGACACGAAAGCTCCGCCCAAGCAGGGCAGGCTCTGCACCGTTACAGTTAGTGAACCATGCCTACTGACTGTTACCACAAATGCAACACGGGGCAATGTCGTGCTGGAAGATGCATCAGAAGCAGTCGTGGATTTGAGCGGGGCGACAAATGTTCCAACCAGCATTGGTGGAACTGAGTCATACTCCGGTCTGCACAAAGACGAATGGCTTGTAGTAGGTTCGCCTGAGTGCTGGATTTTCAGTATAAATCCGAGACAGTGCCATGGCGACGCAGATGGCGCTTCTCAGGGTAACAATAAGTATTGGGTATCAACTAACGACCTGGACATCCTGATTGCAGCCTGGAATAAGCCTTTGGAATCATTAACAGGAAATCAGATTTGTGCTGATTTTGACCACCTGTCACAGGGTAAAAATGAGTATCGAGTCTCGACCAATGACCTGGACATCTTGATAGCCAACTGGCAACTTCCCGATGTTCCGGCTCCGGACTGTCCGTAATTAGAGTCCACAGGATTTGTAGTAATTATAAAATCGAAGAACCAGGATATTAAAGGGTTTGTTGTTTCGAGAGAATAGCATCTATGTAACGGAAGGAAATTTTGATGAAAAGACAGTGTTTGCTGATGTTAGATTTAGTATGACATTAGCAACGATTGCTGTGCTTATTCAAGAGTATGGTCAAGACCTTGGTCTGTTTCTGCGTCTTCTTAAAAAAGATTGTTGGTCTTGGCCAGAGCCAGCATAATTTGGTATGCAAAGAGGCAAGTCTTCGGGCTTGCTTCTTTTTTTTTGTCTTGCGGGGAGTGCGGGCGTTGCTTAATATTTATAAAACGGATTTTGCCTATGAAAAAAATATTTGTCTTATCGATTTTTGGATTTTTTGTTTTTCTGCCCGGCGGTTGTGGGAGCAAAAGCGGTGTTGAAGTAATCATTGACGGCGACGGAGGATTTCCGGAATATCTTGTTGGCGGATGGAAAGCGGATAAAGGCGGTTGGGAGATTGTTTTTGAGCTGGACGGGAATATTTCCTCTGTAGTGGTCAGTCTCGGCAGAGTGAGAATAAAGCCTGGCGAGGTAACTACAACGCAAATGGTATTGGGCGGCGAAGGATTTTTTCAGCCGGGCAAGTGGACGGTTCAATACTCGCAAGAGAAACGAGAATTGGTTGTTGAGATTGCAATAGAGCATTTTCGTGTCGAACTTGGTGACAATGTAGTTCATGGTAAAACCCGTGATTATTTTATCGGTTCGGTTTCGGCCGACGGTCGATTGTGGTGGGCCGACCGATATAAATTTCCCGAATATGTCGTAGATACGAAGGAACATCCGAATTTGAAGTTGCCTTTTGATCCTAATGACAGCTTGCGTGAGAGTTTGGTTTTTCAAAAGGTTATAACATCACAATAGATGCGATGGCGGATTTATTCGTCGCGTCGATTTTTGTTTTAGTCACTTACGTTTAGGCCCATTTTTACATTTCCCTCGGACTGATTGATTATACGTTCCGGGCCGGTGAAGATGTTTTCGGCAATTATTGCCCGTGTGACGTCCTTTTGCAGGAGGATTTGCGGACGGTCCTGTCGGAATTCACATCCGCGAATAAGTACTGTGCCGCTTTTGGCCTGGATAGCCGGGCGTTTGCGGTCTTTGCCGCCCCATTGGACGAACGTGCAATCGCTGAAGCCGACGGTTCCGGTGCCTGCTATCTTTGCGATTTGATTGCACGGGCCCCAGAAAGAGCAATTCACAAAACGAATGCTGCCGGTATTTGTTTTTTCGATTTCAATCATTGTCGGGTCGGGGCCGTGAAACGAGACAAATTCACCGTTGGTGATTAACAGGCCGTATGGGGCGCAGTGCTCGACGACAAGAGCGGTGTGGCAATCATCGGCCCCGATGCCGAGGAAGTTGCCGTTGCATTGGCCTGATTGGCTTTTTATGAACTTGTAGCCGACTTTGTAACCGAAACAGAAGGTGTTATAGACGTACTGCCAGTCGGACTTGCCGAAAATGAACGCCTCGCCGTTTTCCATCTGCCATTGGAATAATTTCGGTTTCATGCTCCACCATGGGTTGAAGTGCACATTTTCAATGCGTCCGATGTCATATATGTGGTCAACAAGAATACCCCGGCGGAGTGGCTGACCATGCACATCCCGAATGAGATGGCGCTCGTTCCGGCTGGCGTCAATGCCGTTGTATGGGTTGAGCATTTCGACCGCGAGAACGGCGGGGTTCTTGCCTCGCATGGCGATAGCCCAGGGATAGGCTTTGGGAATGTCGTCCACGTTTTGCTCTGGATAGTATAATACGACTCCTTTGAGGGTGCTGTTGGTATTTAGAGTGATGAAGGGGGCCCCGTCTTCTTTATTTGCGTTTTCGGTGACCAGAAATGTTGTGCCGTCGTCGGTTGGCTTGGGAAGGCCACGGTTACGAATGCCGTTGTGTGCTGGGACTGATTGCCAGATGCCGGCGAGTGTAACGGCTTTTGGTACATTCAGATGGCCTGCGAAGAAGTAGTTGCCGACAGGTGCATAAACGACTCCGCCGTTGGCCTGGCTCGCGGCGTCCAGTGCTTTTTGGAAGGCCGGGGTGTCATCTGTTTTTCCATCTCCCAGGGCACCAAAGTCGCGAACGTTGAAATCGTCTGAGAAGGCGGAGAGAGCTGGTTTTATGGTAAAGAGCATGATTATCGAGAAGAATGATGCCCAGAGGATGAATTTGCGGGTTTTGTTTAAGGTTTTTGGTTTGGTGATGTCATTATTCATTTGTTTTTCTCCTTAAGTTTTGTTGATTAGATCCCAGAGTATAAGGCACTGCGAACAAAGTGGCAAGCAATTGGTACCCTTTAGGTTGGGGCAATTGGGTTTGTTTGGCTTTGAATTGGGTTTGAATTGGGTTAAATTGGGTTTGTTTTGGCTTTAATTGGGTTTGAATTGGCTTTGTTTTTTGGCCCCGCCAGCGAGATGAAATCTTGTAATGTGTTGTCATGTCTAATGTTATGTTCATTTTGTAATTTCGTAAATTGGGTT
>DAOUVA010000280.1 GCA_030667885.1 Phycisphaerae bacterium | reverse complement strand
TTTGTCGGATATCAATATCGAAAAACACATAATCAAAACCGGCGTCGATTATAAAAGATATAAATTGACGGACGATGGTATTTCTCCCCGCGGAATACCCGGCTATGGAAAAGGATTGGTTGCGGTTGACAGCGACGAGCACGATGAGGCCGGACACATTACCGAAGACCTCGGCTTAAGAGTCGAGATGGTCGATAAAAGATTGAAGAAGTTTGAACTACTAAAAGATGAAACAATCCCGCCCGAATTGGTTGGCTCTGAGGATTATAAAAACCTGATAGTATGCTGGGGTTCGACGTACAATATCGTAAGAGAGGCAGTGGAAATTCTCGACAGAGAAGACACTGCATTTCTGCACTTCAAGCAGGTGTACCCCCTGCCGGGCCAAACGAGCGACTATCTTCAAAAAGCCAAAAGAATTATAATAGTTGAGAACAACGCCACATCTCAATTCGCAAAATTAATAAAACTTCATACAGGCATCGAGATTAATGACAGGATTCTCAAATATGACGGTCTGAGTTTTTATGTCGAAGAGCTGACTGAAAAATTAAATGACTTATTGAATTAGAGACAAAGCTATGGAGACTGAAATATTTAATATGGACGATATTGATATAGCATGGTGTCCGGGTTGCGGTAATTTTCCCATTCTAAAAATATTAAAACAAGCTCTGGCTGAATTAACAATTGAACCGACAAACCTTGTAATGGTATCCGGTATAGGCCAGGCGGCAAAAATCCCTCATTATATCAAGGCCAATGTATTCAACGGCCTGCACGGACGTGCCCTGCCGCCTGCAACGGCCATAAAAGCGACAAATCCCTCCCTTACGGTTATAGCCGAGAGCGGCGACGGTGATATGTACGCCGAAGGCGGCAATCACTTTTTACATACGATACGCAGAAATCCGGACATAACAAATATTGTACATAATAATATGGTTTACGGCCTAACAAAAGGACAAGCATCACCTACAAGTCAAACAGGCTTTAAGACGCCGGTACAGGTCGGCGGCGTGTTCCTTGAGCCGTTCAATCCGCTCGCGGTTGCTATTGCTCTGGATGCCTCTTTTGTCGCAAGGGCTTTCTCCGGCAACGCAGAGCAGACAACGGAAATTATCAAAAAAGCAATCAAGCATAAAGGCTATGCTCTGGTTGATATATTCCAGCCCTGCGTAACGTTTAACAAGCTCAACACTTTTGAGTGGTTTAAGAATAATTCCTATTATCTTGACGATTCACACGACCGGTCCAACAGGAATGAAGCATTCAAAAAAGCAACAGAAAATAAACCATTCCCGCTTGGAATCTTTTATATAAATCCCGACAAAAAAACTTTTGAAGAAAATATCGGTATATATAAAGAAAATCAAAAACCTTTATACGAACGCGAACCGGATATCGGAAAATTAAAAAGTCTGATTGAAACATTCACAATAGCTCAATAGAGTAAGAAGAAAGGAAACCTAACAAAATACCACATGAGCAAACAACAAGGACCAAACCAATACGACTTTTCATTCATAATCCCTGTTCTAAATGAAGCCGGTCAAATAAATTCACTTATAGAGCACCTGCGGAAACAGAATCCTGAATCTTCTTACGAAATAATCGTCGTTGATGGTGACCCGCAAGGCAGTACAGTCGGAACTATTCAGGACAAGGATGTCACAGCCATCACATCCGACAAAGGCCGGGGCAAACAAATGAATGCCGGCGCCGCAGCTGCATGCGGAGAAATACTTATCTTCCTGCACGCAGATACAACACTGCCGGGCAACGCTTTGGGTAAAATAAACCAAGCCTTACATGACCGGGATTACGTCGGAGGAGCTTTTGATCTTAAGATAGATTCGGACAGGCTCTTTCTGAAATACATCTCAGTTCGTGCCAGCCTTCGTTCCCGCTGGAACAGAATACCTTATGGAGACCAGGCGATTTTCATAAGGGAGAAATATTTCGACCAAATCGGCGGATTTAAAGAAATCCCGTTAATGGAAGACGTTGATCTGATGCTGCGTATAAAGAAAGATATAAAAAAGATTGTTATATTACCTGATAAAGTAACTACTTCCGCGAGAAGATGGGAAAGTGATGGAGCCCTTTATACTACTATAAGAAACCAGATATTACTGCGATTGTTCTATCTGGGCATAAGCCCCCACAGACTTGCAAAATATTACTGGAGACGTTCTTAATGGATACAAAAAACGATGTGCTGCAACCCAACCCGCAATATGATACTGTGAAAAAATACTATGGAAAGGTGGTTCAGAAAACGTCTGATTTGAAAACCGACGCCTGCTGCACCGCAGATGCGCTGCCTGTCCATATCAAGAAAGTCCTGCCGTTAATTGAGAACGAGATTAAAAGCAAATATTACGGCTGCGGCTCTCCTGTTCCACTGTGCATAGAGGGCTTGAAAATTCTTGACCTTGGCTGTGGAACAGGAAGAGATTGCTACGTCATGTCAAAACTTGTCGGGCCAAAAGGATTCATTTACGGTATTGACATGACCGAAAATCAGATAGCGGTCGCCCGAAAATACGTTGATAAGCAAACCGAAGCATTCGGCTACAGTAAACCCAATACGAAATTTATCTACGAATATATTGAAAATCTAAGCAAACACTTCGAGAAAGAGTCACTGGACGTGGTAACTTCAAACTGTGTTATAAATCTGGCCGAAGACAAAGAGATTATTTTGCAGAAGGTATATGAAGCCTTAAAATTCGGTGGTGAGATGTATTTCTCGGATGTTTACGCCGACAGGCGAGTACCGAATTCCATTACTCGTGACCCGGTCCTGCGGGGTGAATGCCTGGGCGGAGCACTGTATTACAGAGACTTTGAGAGAATAGCGAAAAAGGCCGGATTCGCCGATCCGAGAATCGTTACCAGAAAACTTATCAATATACATAATCCTAAAATCAAGGATATGGTCGGAAACATACAGTTTTATTCAATCACCTACCGTATATGGAAGCTTATGGATTTGGAGGATGCCTTTGAGGATTACGGCCACATTGCCGTTTACAACGGCCAAATGCCCGAGTCGCCTTTCATATTTGAGCTTGACGAAGGGCAAGTATTTTATAAGAACAAACCCGAGAGGGTATGCGGCAATACCGCCATTATGCTTTTCGGGACAAGATTCAAACAATATTTTCAGATTATGGGCAGCTTCGAAGAGCATTTCGGGGCATTTCGAAGCCAAAGTCCGGTTGAAACGAAAGAGGCTAACAACTCCTCAAGCTGTTGCTGAAAATGCTTTAATGCTGGTTCAGATATGACATCGAATAACGATAACATAGAAGTCGAAGGAATGCCATCAGCACTTGGCAATCTTATACGAAACAGGCTCTGTGTTTTAATCCTGCATCGAAAGCTGTTGTGGGGAGATATTCAGGGTTTTGGAAGCTGGCTGGAATTCGAAGCCGCCTCAATAGCTAATAATGAAAATCAAAATACTATATTCATAAATCTGGATAGTAACGCTGTTGTCGAATCTCTGCGTATCGGAGTAAAGAAATACCCTCACAAACTTGACCGTTTTCAAGAATTGTGGGCGTTCCTGAAATCAATCGACATTGAAAACATAAGGCTGGATACTCGTCTGGAAAGGAATCAGATTGAGGATGTAATAAGTTTCCTTTATTATTATAAACAAAAGATTAGGAAACATAACTCCGGGCAAATTCTCAGGGGAGCCATCCACCACTTATTTAATTCACATGGTGTGCATCTGGCTTGTACAAGTACTTGTATTCAAAATCGGACACTCCAGATATCTTACAGCTATTGCACTCTTCAATTCAGCAACGTTGTCCACTGGTTCGAAAGAAGAAACAGAAACTTTAGTGACCACAGAACGTTATTCCACGCAGCACCCAGATACGCTTTACTTGCAATGATTCTTTTCGCGAGTCCAAGCATTATTTACGCAGTTGTTTCCAATCAGTTTTATCTTTTGCTAATCATCAGCCTGACTTCGGCATTGCTGTTTGGTCTGATATATATCCTTTTTATGGTTGTCGGCAGTATCGAATACGACAACGAGGAGAAGGCATACAATTTAACAAAAACCAATAAGCAGTTGGAACAATACACCGCCCAGATACAGGCAGACATCGGCAGGGCAAGACTTGTACAGGAGAAATTTCTCCCGAATGTTGCGAATATGCCTTTTAAGGACAAAATTGACTGGGCGAGTTGTTTTATCCCGGCGGTAGAAGTGGGCGGCGACTACTTTGATGTAAAAAAGACAAAAGAAGACAGGATAGCAATTCTGTTCAGTGACGTATGCGGACATGGAATGGCGGCAGCTTTCATAACCGCGATAATAAAGACAACTTTTCATATGTGGGCGGAAAGAGGCGAACTTCTTGAAGACCTCATGAGGGAGCTGAACTCAAACTTATACAGATTAACACCCGATGACTCTTTCAGTGCTGTTTTCGCAACTTTGTATGACCCATCAACCGGCCGGTTAGATTATATCAACGGCGGACATCATCCTGAACCATGGTTAATTTCCGGACAAAAGATCAAGCCGATTTGTTCTTTCAACAAAGCTCGCAATATGATATTAGGAATCATGGAAGACATAGATATAATTACCTCCTATGAAGTTTTGAATCAGGGTGACATTGTTCTGATGGCATCAGACGGCGTTATTGAGAACCAAAATGTCGATGGAGAAAATTATGGTATTGAGCAGTTCGAGAAATTCCTGGAAAGTCGGAGAGACAGTTCTGCCGAAGAGCTGGTTAATTCGATTGTCGAAGAAATAGAACTCTTTTCAAAAGATGCCAAACCCGGGGACGACCGTACCATTTTGGCCTTTCGAATTAAAAAAGTTAACCAGAAAATCAACTCTGATTTATCCTGATTGCAAGCAATAGTATATGGAAGGAACTTGGATGATTCCGAATTTCAAGAAAGAACTTGAAAGCACCAGCGCACAATTATTGCGGTTTAATCGGCTATCGACATTGCAGATTAACCTGGGCAATCGATGCAATCAAAGTTGCGCCCATTGTCATGTTCAGGCCGGGCCGCAGGGCCAGAGAATAATGTCGAAATCGGTTATGGAAAAGATTATCAACTTTCTGCAAAATCACCCGGGCTTGTGCATTGATTTAACAGGCGGCTGTCCGGAACTCAATCCCGATTTCAAATTCTTCGTTGAGAATATTCACGAATTTGCATCACCCCTTATGGTGCGGACGAATCTTACCGTGTTTTTCGAGCCCGGATTAGAGTGGATCCCACGATGGTATCAGGAGCATAAAGTAGTGGTTATCAGCTCGCTGCCTTGTTACACACCAGTAAATGTGGACAAGCAGCGTGGTGAAGGTGTTTTCGAAAAAAGCGTAAAGGCTCTCAAGCTGTTAAATAATCTAAGCTATGGCTCTGACGAGGGTCCGAAGTTGAATCTGGTTTATAATCCGGGCGGAGATTTTCTCCCCGGGCCACAGGAACAGCTCGAAGCCGATTACAAAAGAGAGCTCAACAACAAATATGGAATTATGTTCAACAATCTTTTTACTATAATTAATGCGCCTATAGGCCGGTTCAGACAGTATCTGGAAGCAAACGGTCGGCTCAAAGAATATCTGCAGATGCTGGCCGAGAACTTCAATACAAAAGCCGCTGAAAATATTATGTGCCGTAATCTCGTGAGTATCGACTACCTGGGAATGCTCTACAACTGTGATTTTAACCAGGCACTGGGATTGCCGATTATTGATGCAGCAGGAAACAGCCTGTCCATTGAACAACTCGATGATATTCTTACCGAAGGAATTGAGATAATAACCGGCGAGCATTGCTTTTGCTGTACTGCAGGAGCGGGTTCGAGCTGCACAGGTTCGCTCGTTAAGTAAAGCCGGCAATAAATTAAGGGAGTCTCTAAAAATTGCTTTTGTCACGAGAACGTGCGAAATATTCTCCGGCAAGGCGGAAGGTCAAAATCGCCGCAGGTATAGCCAAAGCTATATCGAGGACGAATTTTGGCCTGACAACGCCGCCGGAGGAGATTGCAGCCGTTCGCAGTAAAAATGGATTTTTTGAGGTTCCCTTAAGCAGTAATTGAGACCTGACATAGGAGATATACACATGAGAAATAATTACCGGTTGTGTGTACTGACGGGATTTTTCATAGTGTCTTGTTTATTTTGTTCACATACTTCAGCTGCTGAGTCCGAAAAGCAAGGATTTGATTACAGTGACTTAGCTGAAGCGCTTAAAATTAATGTTGAT
>DAOUVA010000326.1 GCA_030667885.1 Phycisphaerae bacterium | reverse complement strand
CATATTGCCTGTGCTGTCGGAACTCCTAATGTTGTAATACTTGGCGGTGGTCATTTTGGACGGTTTCTGCCGTATTCTCCGCTTACTTCAACAGTGTCTTTACCACTGGATTGCTATGGATGTAACTGGAGATGCAGATATCAGCAAAATCACTGTGTTAAAGACATCGTACCTGAAGTTGTCGAGGAGGCTCTCTTGCAGACACTTGCGAAAACTTCTGGAAAACCGAGGATATTTTTACAGGGTGATTCGTTATGGGAACCAGTACAGGGACAACCATTTTGGAAGCCGGCCGATGCTTTCTTGGATGTCGGTAACTTCGAAATTATTACTGTTGAGCGGAGGGCAGCAGGAACTCCGGAGAATCGCTACAACTTAGAAGCCTTCACTAAAAGTAACAATGAAAACATGAACAATTTCGGGCAATTTGGAAGTGCCGAAGAGCATGAGAACAGGTATCTTGTTACCGCTATTGTCTCTACATATAACTCTGAAAGATTTATCAGAGATTGCCTGGAGGATTTGGAAAATCAAACGATAGCCGATAAGCTTGAGATAATCGTTGTTAACAGCGGTTCACAGGAAAATGAAGAAGCAATCGTTCATGAATATCAGCAAAAATATGATAACATAGTCTATATCAAAACTGAGCAACGAGAAGGAATTTATTCAGCATGGAACCGCGCCGTCAAAGTTGCCCGGGGGACTTTTCTCACCAACGCCAATACAGATGACCGACACCGTGATGATGCTATGGAAATAATGGCTGAAACGCTGCTGGCCAATCCTGATGCAGCTCTTGTCTATGGCGATCAGATATGCACCGATACTCCAAACGGCACCTTCGCCGATCATCATGCCACCAATATGGCCAAAAGACCTGAATACAGTCACGAAAGACTCCTCTTCGGTTGTTGTGTTGGTTCACAGCCAATGTGGCGCAAACCACTGCACACCGATCTCGGCTATTTCGATGACACGTTGACCTGTGCGGGCGATTGGGATTTCTGGCTGCGTATCTCAAGCAAATACAAATTCAAACATATCCCTGAGTTTTTGGGCCTATACTATTATAATGAGAACGGCATCGAGCATGGCAAGAAGATTCACAGCTTATACGAAAGATATATAGTCGGCAAACGATACGGAAATCCGTATATATCTGTTATACCTCTGTACCATAGCAATAGCAATCCTTTGGTTTCGGTGATAATGCCGGCCTACAATGCTGCTGAATATATCGCAGAGGCGATTGAAAGTGTTCTAATTCAAAACTACCGAAACTTCGAGCTGATTGTTGTTGATGACGGCTCAACAGACAATACCAAAGACATCGTGACCGGCTTCAAAGACGACAAAATCAAATATTTTTACAAAAACAACGGCGGCCCATCAGGTGCAAGAAACGTTGCTATAAAGAAAGCCAAAGGGCAGTATATTATGCCCCTGGACGCAGACGATATGATGACGCCGGACTCCATAACCAGTCACCTGGCGGAATTTGAAAAACATCCCGACGTTGACCTTGTATATTCCGATGTTTTGCTGATTAACAAAAATAGTACTCCGATAAGGATGATGAACAAACCCGAGTATCAGGACAGCAGGTATCTGATTAGAGACCTATTCCGTGCGGGACATCCGATAGTACCGTTCAGACTCGGCATAAGAAGAAGCGTTTTCGATAAAATCGGTTTTTATGATGAAGACCTGCTGATTGGTGAAGACTACGATATGATGCGGCGTTTCGTAAAAGCCCGCCTCAAGCCACATCATCTTAGCGAGCCACTGCACCTAAGAAGAATGCGCACTGACAGTCTTTCAGGAAATTTCTCAGCCCAAAAGGTTAAATGTCATTTCGAGGTCATCAGGCGATTTACTGATACGTTCACGTACGATGAACTTTACCCGGATGTAGCGTGGGACGAGATAGCATCCGGTACGAGGCAGTTACATGCTAAATGTCTCACTGCCGGGACTTATCTTGCATTAGGGCAGGAGTATATAAAGTCAAACGCTCTTGAATTTTCAAGAACAGCTTTCGACCGGGCCTGTTCTGAGCTAAATGATTGCATAAAAATGGACCCGAAAAACCAGGGCATACAACAGCTACTGCAAAAGTCTAAACGCATACGAGACAGATACACAAAGGCAGAACAGCAAGCTGTTACTATATAAATGCAGATATCGTAAGTAAATATAAGATAGATAGTTAAGCAAAAAGTGTTTTTGAACGATAATAATTCACGTGGTGCTGTGGGTCTTCAGTCGTATTGTACATTTTTATGAAGTGAATATATGAAAACTTAAACTAAAAGGCAGGCAAAAATGTCAACTTTACGTTTTCCTGGGCTTCAATCAGGAATAGATACAGGTAAGCTCATTGAGCAAATGATGGCTATTGAGCGTCGTTCACTAAACATGTTCGAAGCTCGCATAAGTAAGTGGCAAGAGAGACAGGATGCCCTGAACACTCTGGAAACCAAACTCACAAACCTAAGAAACTCGGTCCGTGCTCTTTCCGACGCCGACGCTCTTCGCGCTTTTTCAGTCGCCTCCAGTGATACAGACAAATTGACTGCCGACGCGTCCTATAACGCTTTCGAAGGCAATCACACGGTCGTAATCAACCAGTTGGCCAATGCCGAGCGATGGGTTCACTCAACCGGTAAAGAATACGTCGAGGACTATGTGGGAGTCGGCACTTTCATTTATTCCTATAATTATAAGGAAACAAGCATAACGACCACAGCGACTACAACGCTGGAAGATTTGATTGGCTTAATCAATAATGATGCAAACAATCCCGGAGTTACAGCCAGCCTGTTAAAATATAACGATGCCTATCACCTCGTCCTGAATGGCAATGAGGCCGGAACTGATTATAAAATCTCAGTCAATGCAAGCAGCACGAAAGTCTTGGAAACCAACTCGGCCTTTAAGCAGGGTGGTGATAACGCCACACTGACCACAAGGATTGAAGAGCTCGACACGTTTAATGGAACTCTTGGAGTTGGTGATAATGCCTATATTAGAATAAGCGGTGCAGACCGTTACGATAATGCTATAACCCCGGTCGACCTTCCCGTTACAAGCAATACCAAATTAAGTCATCTTATAGACGAGATTGAAGACGCCTTTGGCGGTAACGTCAAAGTAGCTCTCGAGAACGGCAAAATTGTCGTAACTGATAAGGCCTCCGGCGAAAGCTATCTTACAATTAGTTTAAGTTACGACCCAGGCTCAGGTTCTACATCACTGACGTCGTTACCTACTACATTGATTGTTTCAACAGAAGGAGGAACCGCAGGAGTACTTACAGGGTTCGCTCAATCGAACTTTATCGTAAGCCAGACTGCACAGGATTCAAAGATTAAAATTGATGGTTTCCCCTCATATTCGGCAGTTCCCGAGGTGCAGGCGCTGAGTTGCGACGGCAATCCCAGCGGTGGTCATTACCATTTAACTTATGATGGGCAAACTACTGGCCCAATTGCCCATAATGATGGTCATACCGTTATTCAAGCGGCGATTGATGCATTATCGAATGTTAACCCTGGCGATATAACAGTCGGTGGTATCAACCCGGATACCGGCATAGATGGTGGGAATGTAACATTTGAGTTCAGCGACACCTTAGGTGATGTCAATATGATTTTGGTTGATGACAGCGAGTTTACTACTGCCCCCGGCGGTGGAACACTTTCGGTCGCAGAAACAACAAAAGGCGTTGACCCCTATATCAGCAGAAGCTCCAACACGGTAGATGACGTTATTTACGGCGTAGCACTGCACCTGCATGATACAACCGATGCCAATGGAGAGGAGCTAACTTTAACCAGAGATATCCAGTCAGTAAAAGATAAAATAAGCAAAATGGTTGATGGCTATAATTTTGCCGTCGAATTTATTAAGGAAAAGACCGGCTTTAATGATACTCTAAAAACCGCCGGCCTCTTGATGGGTGATTATGTCGTTTCAACTATTAAGCAGCAAATTCGCTCACCTCTTATCACCCAGACTAACGGATTTATAGAAGACATCGATACGTTCCTGACACCGGGTCATCTCGGCTTAAATCTCGACAGAGAAGGATTACTGAGTTTTGACTCAAATGTCTTCGATGAAGCAATAGCTGAAGATTATATGGGTGCCCTGGCCTTAATAGGAGCAGACAAAAGCGGCAGCAGCGATAGTAATACTATCAAATTTAATAGCGCTCATAGTGATTATACCACAGCAGGCAGCTACAGGGTCAAAGTTACGTATGATGCAAGTGGTAACATCGACACGGCTTCGATAAAGCTTTCAAGCGAAAACGATGCTCAGTATCGGGCGGCAACGATCAGTGGCAATATTATTACCGGAGACAGCACCTTCGATACCAATAGTGACCCCGTATATCCCGAACATAGCCTCCAACTCACCGCCCCTACCACGGGCACACCCAGCAGTACTGTTTACGCTACAGTCATGGTAAAACAAGGCTTTACCGGAGCAATAGAGGAGGCGCTGGATAATATGCTCAAGATAACAACCGGATCAATCCAAATCAATCAGGAACATGTGGACAAACAAATAAAAGCCCTACAGGATAAAATTGACAGAGAAGAAATTCTCCTTACTAAAAGAGAAGACAGATTGGTAGGTCGATTCAGCCGTCTTGAGAGAAATCTGGCTTTGATACAACAACAGATGGCTTCATTCGGCTTCTAAGAGTGATATAAGAGCAGCAACATAGTGTGGATTTTCATCAGGAGTGTAATCTCGACCAACACCAAAATACATTTTATCCGGTCCGGGCATTTGCTTTCCTGCGACGTAAACGATAAATCATAGCTAACACTTCTGCTATCGCCACATACAAAGTCTCGGGTATAGGATCGCCGAGTTTGACCGTTGAATATATTGTTCTGGCCAACTCCGGCCTTCTTATAATGGGCACTCCGTAAGCCCGGGCAATTTCCCTTATTTTTTCTGCCATAGTGTCCGCCCCTTTAGCCACAATCACCGGCGATTCCATAGTTTCGGCATCATAACGCAACGCTACAGCTACGTGTGTTGGGTTTACAAGAACCACATTGGCTTTAGGCACTTCCTGCATCATCCTCTTAAGAACCGCCTGGAACTGGAGCTTCCGGATTCGACTTTTAACCTCAGGCGAACCCATTGTATCCTTGAGTTCATCTTTGACCTCCTGTTTCGTCATCTTCAGTTCCTCGATGTATTTCCATTTCTGGTAGTAAGCTTCAGCAATACTCATAGCCAACAGTACGATACCAATGCGTATCATCAGGCCAAGTATTATCTTCGCGATAACTACGAGTATCTGCACAGACCAGGCCCATCGAAGAGTAGCGAGTAGATCAAGCCTGCTTCTAAGATAGAGCCAGGCGATGAGTGATATTAAAAGCAGTTTTAGAACGGATAATAAGAACTTCACTAGAGAACGGACGTTTACCAGTTTCTTTAATCCTGTGATCGGATTTAATTGGTCAAATTTAAATTCTATTGCCCCCGGTGAATAATTTAATCCGCTGATAGCGACGCTGGCTATAAAAGACCCCGCAGAAAGTGCCGCTAAAATGGGGAAGATAACAAGTGCCATATCGACAGTTTTTCTATTAATGAAATCCAGAAATCCACTGCTGT
>DAOUVA010000170.1 GCA_030667885.1 Phycisphaerae bacterium | reverse complement strand
TAGTCACTCCGTCGGCGGTGTAAATAATTTTTTGAGTTCTTAGATTAACCTTCACGACGATTTCCACGCTTTGATTGTCGGCAGTCTCAATCTTGGCGCTTTCGAGCTTGCCTTTAAGTAATGATCCCTGGACAATTGAGACTTGCTTTGCTTTTAGACGCGCGCCGCACTTGATAAGTCTGGTGTCCATAGCGCCATTGCCGAAAGCGAGATATCCGTTACTGAGTAAATCATTGCCACCCGAAACAGCCTTCATGCGGGTCCTGAAAGTTACTGAGCCGGTGATTGGCTTGTCCAGTTCCTTTAATGCTATGCCAACCTGCTTTTTACCTGTGCTCCGCAGGCGATAGCCCAGTTTCGAAGAGACAACTCGACAACGCAGCACTTTAGCGAAGTCACCTTCCTTATTTTCTTCAGGTGCAAGCAGGTAGCTGGGATCTTCGGGCTTATCCCATATGACCTGAGAAGGCTTATCACCCACCTTACGCAGAGGAGCGCCTTGCTTTCCGGAAAGGCACATCACGCGTCCATCTACGGTGGTCATGTAGAGGCTGTCCCCCGCGGCGGCCATGCCGTCGAAAACAGGGATAGTATCCAAAACATAACGACTAACCAGTTTGCCATCGGCTTTGTTGAGAATCCATAGCTGTCCTCCGGCTTGGCCTTCAAGGGCTTCGGCCTGGCGTTTTAACTTAGCTTGAACTTCAGGGTCATCGGGGGAATGGAAAGCGTGCCGTTCATCAAGCAGGTCGGGAGGGCCGGCGATGAAGAGTGTATCTGCGGCCGCTGTCATGGCGCGGGCTATGAGTGCCGGTTGTTCAAGAGTCCATTGGAAAGTTACGGCGCTCAGGTCTTTGTCCGGGAAGAAAGAGCGCAGGCGCCAGTCGGATGAGTTGGCGTTTTTCTGGCTCGAGCGTGTGTTCATGGCTCGCTCAGCCTTGCCCAGTCGTTCGATAGTCTGTCGTGTCACTACCTTGTCGGCGGAAAATATTCGGTATTCCAGCACGGATGCGTTGACCATATACTCCGGCTTGCGTCCATATCCATAAACTTGCTTCTCATCGAAACAGAGGATACGACCCGAGGGCACAAGGCGTCCGGCCTTGAACCATCCGCCGTAGCCGCCGGTAACGCGGCGCCCGAAGGTCCAGTAAGAGCGGAAGAAGTATGAGTCGTCCAAGAAGCCGTTCTGGCAGAAAATATGGAAGTCTTCCGGGTTCTGCTGCGTGACGTTTTCGAGGGCGATTTCAAGCCGCTTGCCATCGAGAGTGATTTTTTGCGAGCGCATCCAGATATGCCGTCCGTCACAAGTCAAAATGTCGGAATGGGCTACCGGCATGTTGTTGCCCTGTGTCTTCTTCAGGTAAGCTAAGTGCATATCCTCACCGGTTTCAGGGTCTTTGTCATTCATGACCGTTTCGCCCAGTAGTTTACCGGTGGCTGGGTCAAGGCGCAGGAAACGAATTCCGCCATCGACGTACATGTTTCGGCCAGCCGTGCAGTAGAGTACGTTGTTGTGGACCAATACGCTGCCGTGGACCGGCCAGGCGGATTCGAGCTGTTCCCAGGCCATCATGCGGCGGTCAATCGGGGCAGCGCGGAAACGCCAGGCTAAGATGCCATCGGCGGCGCGCAAGGCGTAAATGTATCCATCTGCGGAGCCGAAGAGGGTAAGGCCTTTGTAATAGGTTGGCGGGGAGTCGATTCGTCCGCCGGTGGTGTAAGACCATAGCTTACGACCAGTTTGCGCGTTCAGGGCATACAGGGTATGAGTGTCAATTGAGGCGACGAATAGTTTGCCGGCGGCAATGGTTGGCGCACTAAGGCGTCCATATAATTTTGCTTGCCAGTTTTGTTTCAATATGCTGGAAACGGCAGTAGAAGTGGAGCCGCTGCGACTTTCATCGTGCCGGTATGTAGGCCAGTCAGCAGTCCCCGCAGGCAGACCGGTTGCTTTGCCGTAGGCAGGTCCCCGTTCCAGACGATTTCGGGTTGTAAGGACGGCTTTTGTTATCCGGGGGATGGGTCCGGAGGCGAGAGCTTTAAAGCCTGTGAGTTTGGCTTCCAACTGACAACCGCAGGAGTCCATTGGCGCATAGGTCATTCCGTTACACGGCATCACGCCGTAAATACAGCCACCGCGTACCCAGTGGTGCGGCTTCCAGTGTTGGGCTGTAAGATCAATGAACTCAGTACCGTTACGTGCTGTAATCAAATAATTGCTTGTAGCTTTGGATGGGTAGCAGCGGTGGTGGAACCAGTGTACTTTTACATCAGCGGGGAATTCTTTGGCTACTTTTCCGGTGAGGGGATCGTAGCCGGCGAAGGCACCATCGTTTTGACTGCCTGCTATAGAGCCGGTCCAGACCAGACCTTCGACCACGAGCAGGTCTTTTAAGGATTGATGTCCACTGGGCCGATGCGTCTGCTCCCAGAGCTTTTTTCCATCCTTCGCTGAGAAGCCGGACATCTTGCCTGTATTGCCGGCCAGAAGAACAACATCTTGATAAATCAGCACTCGCGGTCCCGTATTGGTATGAACGGGTAATCCGGTTGGTGTTGGTACACTTTCCCAGAGGGTGTTGCCATTGCGTCGGTCCAGACAAACCAGTTTTTGTCCGTCGTGGAAGACGAGACGTTCAGAGTTCACTGCCATTGAACAAGGAGCTACTGGAGCTTCGGCCTGCCATAAAATATTGCCGGAGTCGGCTTCGTAAGCGAGTATCTTGCGCGGAGTTCCCTTCCAGCCCCAGCCCGGGTTAGCCTTTTGTGTGTTGGCCCAGACATAAGTATCTTTGCGGCGCCAGTCGGGCAGGATGGACCGTGAAGTGTCAGCGACGAAAAAGGCGACACCCTCGGAAACCACGATCTCCCGGGTGTGTTCACTATCTTGATATGTCAGTAGCGTTTTGCCGCTTGCGGCGTCAAGCGCAGTAACCGGTGCGTCGATGCCGAGAGTGACATAGACGCGCTGGCCAACCGCTACGAGACGTCGCAGAAGATGCGCCGGACCGCTCTTGAGAGGATACTGCTGGGTGTTCCACTGGTTGATCTTGCGTTTCCAAAGGATGACTCCGTTAAATGCGTCTCGCGCGATGAGCCGCCATTTGGAAGGAAGCTGGATCGAAGCAGTAGGACCTTCGTCAAAGATGTAGAAGAGGCGTCCACCGGCTGAAACGAGAGAGGTCATACTGGCCATATGATCATGGTGACGCGACCAACGTGGGCTTCCAACCCACTGAAGTCTCTCTGGCGGGCCGACAATGGAATCCTGAGCTACCGGATTACCGTCCGGGCCGTGGAAGTAGTGTGTCCACTCGTCCATTTCCGCCGGTCGGGGCTTGGTTAGCTTTTTCCATTTTCCTTTTTGTCGAATCAGAGCGACGCCATTCGGGGCCAGCGCCCGAAGCAATTCAGCCTCAGAGATATTTTCAGGTTTGTCGGCTATAATCAGATTAACAAGATTGTCGGCATAAGGCAGGTGCTCTCCATCCCATTGATCGACGCTCACAGGACCATAGATCCCTTGTTTGATAAGATTGTTTCGGGCGGTGGCGACTTCTGCCGTGTTTGTATCAAGACCGTGGACAAAGTATTGTTCACCGGCGCGTAATTGGGCGGTCAGGGCTGCGCTTCCGCAACCCAGATGTACTATCAGACCACCCTTGACACCACTTGCGTCAAGAATCTCTTTTGCCGGTTCGCCCTTCAAAATTGCGGCAGGAAACAGGTACGAACATACAATGAGCCCGGTGAGCCAGACTATGTGCAGTTTTATTTGTCTATTGTTCATATTATTCTCTTTTCTTTCTCTGTCTATTTTTCCTGTTTCCGGGTGCTGGTTTGGATTTTGCGGCCGATTGTTTGCTTTTTTTGGGCATGTTTCTGGCCTGATGCTCCAATGCTTCGAGTTCAGTCTGCTGGCCTTTGTCGCCCATGGCTTCCATCCACTCCAGCAGATGCTTCCTTAGTTCTGCTTTGACTCTTGCATATTTCGGATCGTCGGCGAGATTGTTCCATTCGTATTGGTCTTTCGTGATGTCATATAGTTCTTCCATCGGTCTGTGTTCATAGCGGCGAACCTTGTCCGCAGCATCGGTGTCACTTGCCGCTTTTTCTTGCCATGACTTGAAGGTAATCGATTTAGTGCAGGCGTTCTGGAATTTTGTATCCGGCGTAAAGTTCCAGACGTATTTAAATCTGCTTGAGCGAATCGAACGAATGCCGTAATGCTCTGAGCCATTGATAATTCCTCGTGTCGTCATTTCACCGAAGACATATTTCTTATGTTCTTTTGCTTTTCCGAACAGAACCGGCAAGAGACTCTTTCCATCGAGTACCGACGGCGGTGTTCCGCCCGCTGCTTCTATATATGTCGGCAAGACATCAAGATATTCTATCAATGCGTTGTTGACTGTGCCGGGCTTGATTTTGCCGGGCCAGCGGGCAATAAAGGCAGACTGAAGCCCTGTATCGTAACATGTCCATTTTCCAAATGGAAAACTCGAGCCCTGCTCGCTGACTACTATCAGAAGTGTATTATCTGAAATGTTGTACTTATCCAGAAGTGCAAGGGCCTGGCCAACCTGCCCATCATAATATGTGATCTCAGCCAGATATCTCGTCATATTTTCACGTGTCTCTTTAGTATCAACAAAGTAGGGGGGCAGTTTCAATTTGGCTGCATCGTAACGTGAAGCATCGCCTTTGTTCCATGGTGAATGCGGCTCGTTGGAGCAGGCGAAGAGGCAGAAGGGCGTTTCGCTTTCTTTGCACTCGCCAATGAACTTCTCGATGGCTGCGAAGTCGGGATTATTTCCTTTGCCTGAATATTCGAACGGAAATATTTCTTCCGGTTTAATATGGCGCTTACCGCTCAATGCTACACGGTAGCCGAGCGGTTTTAGGTAGTGGACAACGCTTTTGGTACCCTCTTTGGCAAAGGTGTGATTAGGATACGCGCCGCTCTTAACCGGGTACAGGCCGGTATAGATGTTGTGCCGTGTGGGTGAGCACATTGGCGCCGCCTGGAAACATTGTGTAAAAAGCATTCCTTCGGATGCCAGTTTGTCGATATTAGGTGTAAAGGCCTGCCCGCCATAGCAGCCGATGTCGCGAAAAGTGCAATCATCGGCGATAATTAAAACGAAGTTGGGCTTTTTGGTTTTCCCGGCACCAAATGAAGCTCTACTTATACTCGATAAAGCTCCGATAGCCGCCATCTTTAAGAAGTCACGTCTTTTAATATCTTTCATCAATTTTAACTCCCAAGTATGGTTTCCTCATTAAGGGTGACTTGTTCAATTTAAGAACATTATCTCTAAATATAATATCAAATATGTCTCAGTAATACGAGCTTTTCGGCTGATTTCCAGAGGTATTTTTTCATTTCCCGGCATTATGTCTATTCGCCCTGAATATTCATATCATTTGGAAAACATGGCTATTAAACTTGTGGGAAATTTGATAGAATCCGGCAAAATGATACAGATTAGACAAATGACAATCGACGATGTTCAGCTTGGGTTGAAATTAACCAGGCAGGCTGGATTGAACCAGACCGAATCGGATTGGCTGCGTTTTTTGAAGATGGAATCCGAAGGCTGTTTTGTAGCTGAATTTGGTGGGCGTTCTGTTGGGACTACGACTACCTGCATCCTGGGTCATGCAGCCTGGATAGCCTTGGTCCTGGTAGATTTGGACGCTCGCGGCAAAGGCGTTGGCACAGAACTGTTGAGGTATTCCCTCAATTATCTTGATGAAAGAAACATACAAACTGTTCGTCTTGACGCAACTTCTGCTGGCCAGCCTATCTACGAGAAATTGGGTTTTATGCCGGAATATCAATTAGCTCGCTTCGAAGGTATAGCACCATCAGGCAAAATGGGGACGCTCGTAAGCAAAGCTACCCCGACGATATATGCAGGCATAATTGAGTTTGACAGACGGATTACCGGAACGAATCGCGGGAAAATGCTTAGCAGGTTTTTCGAGGAATTTCCGGAAGACTTACGTATCATTCGGGATGGTGACGAAATAGAGGGATTTATCTTAACGCGTCCCGGGGCAAATGCCATTCAGATAGGACCTTGCATTGCCGCCACAGATGCCGGTTCAGTTTTATTGTCCAATGCTTTGAGCCGATATGCGGCAGAGTCGGTATTTATCGATATACCTGTTGATAATGCCGACGCGATGAAAATCGCTGAGTCGAGCGGATTAAAAATTCAACGATATTTTATGAGAATGTATCGGGGCGAGCGGATTAAGGATAATGTCAAGGCGATATGGAGCAGTTCAGGCCCAGAGAAAGGATAAACCAATAGGGCTGGAGGTTTTGTACTCAAACAGTAACTGGAGTTTACTATAGGTAGCGTGATATTACTGAATGAAGATAATATACTATGCTGGCTACCGTAGCACCGATGGAGATAAGCATTGCGATATTCCAAACCAGGGCTTTTACGCCCGTCGGTTTATCTTTGCCGAGATACCTTTTACTATTGTTGAGGATGAAGAATGCAATGAAGGCGATGGGCAGCATCAGGCCGCAAATCGCCGAGGCAGGTATGGCGATCCAGGGCCCTATGTATCCCCAGAGTACCACACCGACTACACCGGGTGCAGGAATCAGGCAGGCCAGCCGGTAACGCCAACCGCCCGGTTCGACACCAAATACCTCACAGGCGGCGAAGCCGCAGATGAGCATGTGCATAGTAATCGAGCTTAGAGCCATGCCTAATATTCCCAGGCCAAAAACGATCCTTGAAAAGAACATGTTCAATCCTGTGGACTCAAGCATGGCCGCGACTGCGATTGGTGAGAGTTTTGTGGAACCCGAAGCAAATTGCTCAGGATCGTAAATCGTACATCCGGTTGCGATGATCATTAATGACGTTGCGATACAAAACGGCAGCAGCATACCGGTTATCAAATCGAATCTGGATAAGCCTCTGTGTTCTTTACCCCATCCTCTTGCAAGCAGAGTATAAGGAAAGAGAAATGTGGCGTTTATCCCCGTAGCTGCGCTAAAGGCTGCCATTACAATAGAAACTCCCTGCGGATCCCTCGGAATATGCAGCGGTAAGAATCCTTTGAAAAGTTTACCCCACTCTACACCTCCTTCTATTGCCCGGCGCACTATCACGATTGTGAAAGCGAGGATAATCATCCAGACCAGACCTTTGAGGGTGCGTTCATAGAATCTCACCCCTCTATGGCCGCTGCCATAGCTCCATGTAGCAAGAGTTGATATGGTCAGGATGCAGAATCCGATGCAAATCAAGACAACCGTCTGCGAGGTGGGTGATGAGGGCTGCCAGCCGGTAATTGCCTTTATCATATCATCAGTCATCCCGGCGGCCAGTGCGTATTGGGGCAAATGCCATATTATCGTTGCTAACAATGCCCCAATTGCCCAGCTCCAGGCAACGACAGGATGGATGTAACGCTTCATTGCGTCAAAGGGGCGGACTCCGGTGGATAAGGTTTGATACGACATGGCTGCGAATATGACGATGCCCAGTATCATTGCCATCGGTTGAACCCAAAGCAATTTATACTGGAGAAAAGCACCGGCAAAAAGAGAGGCCATGGCACTTCCACTGCCGAGCACAAGGGCACTCTGAAGCCAACCGGGTCCTGTTTTGCCCAAATAACCCTTCCATCGTGCCAGAGTACTTTTGCCCTCAAGCTCTGCTAAATCAGCCTTTTCTTTTGCAAGAATTTCGGGAGCTGATGCAGTAAACGTCGGCAATCCTTTTACCATACCATCCTGTGTACGGTCCTGATCCTGTTGATCCTTTTCCAATACAAAACTCCTTTTTTTATCATTGGCTAATTGGTCTTGCAGGCCAGCTTATGGCGTTCAGAATCATTTGAGAGATATTCCTGTTCTCATAGTCTGATGCAATATGTCCCGGCATGAAATATAATATAGTTCCCTTGCCTTGTCTCTTGAGCCATGCTCCTCTGTCCTGCATATAGGTTTTGTCGCTTTCTATATCGTGATATACTATTCCACACAGAACAACCTTTTCTCTGCTGTCAGTAAATTTGTGATTAATGAAGACTTCCGAATCGTGTTTAAGAGTAATGCCTGGATATACGCCCTCTGTGCCGGGATGGTCTGAGGGAGTGTAAGGGACTTTTGCGTCCCAGTTAACGTTGAAATTTGTGATAAAGTGCTGCGAGTTCAGATTAACTAACGACCAGCTTGATTCTATCCATTTATACCCACCTTTTTCCATCGGTCCCTTGTCCAGTTGTATACCAAGGAAATCAAAATAGAACTTGTTTTGAGCCTT
>DAOUVA010000495.1 GCA_030667885.1 Phycisphaerae bacterium | reverse complement strand
TTTTTTTTTTGTATAAACATGTATTATTTGATAAAATTGAATAAAAAAGGGAAAGGGTATGGGGGGTGCTTAGTCGTGAGAGGTTCTTCAATCGGTGTGCAAGAGGTCTTCGATACTGCTCTAAGATAAACGGGGCCTATACCGAATCAAATCAGTATAGGCCCCAAATTAACAAATTTAGTACATACTTTTAGTTAACGGCTGAATCCATGTTTACGGTGCAGTTATATCCAGACGAATATCATCGTAGTACATCATACCTGAGCCGCCAGTAACCGGATTGGCTCTGTTGCCAAGACCAAGAGTAATCGAATTGACATTGGTAAGGTTCACGCCAAATGCCTGGAGATCGATATTCCATTGTGTCCAGCCAGGCATCAATGCTGCCAGGGGATTATCATTATTGACCACCGCGGTGCCGTTAAGAGCAACATACATTGTTTCAGCAGCGTTGGCCGAATCACCTCTGTACCAGACCGTTAGCGTGTTAACGCCGTTCACTGTCCAGTCACGATTGGAAGTCAATGTCAGAGTCGCCTCGGATTTTCCGACAGCGTTGTCGTAAGACATCGGCATCGACTGTAAACCTCCGTGAACAATAGTCTGCTCGGCAAATGGAGCAGCAGCATTACCAACGACAGAGCCGTTTGTGGCCGGATTGTCGAATCCGTCCGCCCAGGCCAGATATATCCTGTTACTGCCCGGCTCACCTTCATTAATGTCATTGTAGCTCTCCATATCGTCCACAATCAGGAAGTTGGCCGTCGTGAAGCTCCAGAGAGGGCCTGTCCATGGGCTATCGGCGTTAGCATTATTGGCCTCATCAACGCGCCAGTAGTAAGTTGTATTCCATTCAAGCTGTCCGGGTTCATAGCTTTCGGAGCCGAGGTTGCCGCTGGCTTTAAGCTCAAGTGAACTTGCATCGGCGCCGAAGTAAAGCTCGTATGAAGCACCAAATCCCGGCGTCCAGGTTAGAGCAGGTGTCTGGGTGATATCCACAGCACCTTTAGCAGGCACGGGGGTTCCAACAGCGCCCTGAGTAATAAAGCTCCAGACATCGCCTTTATGTGTGGCTGGTGGATCGAACTCATCGACCCGCCAGTAGTATGTTTTGGCCAATTCAAGCGGGCCTGGGTTAAAGGTTGCAGCTCCCTGAGGGAGTCCTCCAGCGGCATTGCTGACATCGTCAAAATTATCGCCGAAGTACACTGTGTGCAGTTTCGCACTGAAACCAGGTGTCCAGCTAAGTGTTGCGTCGAGTTCGACAGCTTCGCCGGTATCAGCCGGGTCTGGTAAATAGGCTGTTTTGGGTGGAATCATAAAGCTCCAGACAATACCTTTGTGTATGGTAGTGCCATCGGCCTCAATTTCATCAATGCGCCAGTAGTAAGTTTCGCCAGGAACAAGTCCATCCGGGAAAGGAAAACCGGGAAAGCCAATGACAACAGACGGGTCGACCTGGTTGCCAACGAACGTGCCTTCTGCACCGGCATCGACATCATCATAATTGTCGCCTAAGTACACATCGTGAGAAACTGCAGTATCTCCGGGAGTCCAGGCAAGGCTCGCCCATGTATCTTCGTGATATGCACCGTCAGCAGGAGTTGGGCCGTATGCGGTGTAGTTTGTTCCAAATAGTTCCACTTCGGAGATCTGCATACTGTTAGCGGCGCCTGGGTCGCGAACGGCTGGGAATAAAACTTGATAGTGATCGTATGGTGTATCATTATCGAATGAAATCGGCGTTTCATTAATAGTAAATCTCGGCCAATCAGTCGCCTGACTGAAATCAACAATATCACCGCTTGCAATCAAAGTATATGGCCCATCTATGCTATCATTCGATCCATAGAGTTCAAATGAAATCGGATCACGCTCTATTGCGTCATTCGCTGTGGCGAAAGACATTCCCGTAACGATACTCTGGCTCTTTGATGGTGTTACCTGGAAGCCAGTGGGCTGGGAAAATCCTTTGAAATGCAGATACTTCGTTGCGGTATTATCATCAATCGCCAAGGGAGGCGCTTCATTAGCAGGCCAATCTGAATCATTCGGAACACCCTGGATTGCATCCCCTGGTTGGGTGATATCGACCGGAGCCGCCATTGACATTGTGCTTAATAACACGATGGACACGACGACAACTATAAGTGACATTTTTCTGTACATAACAATTTTCCTTCTAAAAATAGTGTGATAATTATGGATTATGCTTTGGCTACACCCCAAAACACCCTATCTCCGAATTAAACAACATCGTTTTCTCTATAAGTTTGACTTGTTGGTCTGTGCGGTCCAGAGAATGGAAAAGAACGCAGAAGCTCCACCTGTAAGAAAGCAAAATACTATCAAACAGCGGCCTATACGAGCACACGCTTCACCAAACCCCATATATAACAAATTATACACTCTACCGTCAAGTAAAAAAGGGCGTTATTTGTAATCGGTCAGTTACGGGTGGGAAGGGCATGTTATGATGAGTCAAAACTGAAGATAGTTTTATATGTGTCTATATCGTTTTGTTCAGCAAGTCTATCAAGGGCAGACTTGAAAGCAATCGTCACGTCCGGCAT
>DAOUVA010000395.1 GCA_030667885.1 Phycisphaerae bacterium | reverse complement strand
TTGCGGATTTTATTAGGATAGGTTTATCCGGAACGTTCTGATAACCCTTCCGTGTCGTGGTTTTTGATGAGGCAATTGCATCGACAGTGTCCATTCCCTCAATTACCTTGCCGAATACCGCGTATCCTGCCTCGCGGTTCTCGACGTAATTCAAAGGTGTATTGTTCCTGTGGTTAATGAAAAACTGGCAGGTTGCGCTGTCCGGGTCACCCGTCCGAGCCATTGCGATAGTACCTCGCTCATTTCCTAAACCATTATTACCTTCATTTACGATTGGCTCACGCGTTTCTTTTTTTTCCATCTGTTCCGTGAAACCGCCGCCTTGTATCATAAAGCCCGGTATGACTCTGTGGAATATGGTCCCGTCGTAAAAGCCATCGGCTACATATTGGAGAAAGTTCTTAACCGTAACAGGAGCGGCCTGCGCATTAAGCTCAAGGAAGATATTGCCCATACTTGTTTGGAGCTTTACCAGGTTCGATTCCGACTTCATGAGATTCCTTTCAATGTTCGCCTCTTTCGCTGTCTCGCTGCAGCCGCATACCAAAACAACAGCCGTCAACATTCCACAATACCAAGACTTACTAATCATAATTTTCACCTCTGAAAAAAAACGTAATTCATATAAATTTGTCAATTAAGTGTTATGATCTATTTTTTCGTTCCATTGATTTATTTTGACCGATGCCAGAATCTTCTCGGCGCATTCCAGGGCGGCCAGACCTTCTTCGGCACTGACCTCAGGCGTAAAATCATTGTCCATAACGGCCCGCAGAAAGTTTTCCTGCTCCAGACGGATAGGCTCTTTATCATCTATGTCAAGCTCTTCGATGTGCAATAAGTCCGGCCAATTTACCGTCGTCAGGCCGAAATCTCCGGCCTCTTGATGCTCATTTATCCACTTAAGAACGTTGGTGTTCGGGTCGGCTTTTATTACAATACCGCTCTTCTTAAAATAATCCAGGCTCACATACACCTGCCGGCTGAACACCCGAACCTTTCTTTCGGTTTTCAGTGCCAGTCTCGAAGCGGTAATATTCGCGATGCAGCCGTTATCGAATACAATTCTTGCGTTACAGATATCTTCCTTTTCTCCGATAACGCCGAGACCGACGGCGTCTATTTTCCTGATTTTACTCGCGGCCAGGGAGAGGATAATATCTATATCGTGAATCATCACATCCAGCACAACGCCGACATCCGTCGAGCGGAATGGATAAGGGCTGACGCGGTTGGCCTCGATAAATTTCGGCTCGATATCGAGCCTTTTGATGGCCTGAACAACGGGATTACATCGCTCGGAATGACCCACCGCAACGACGATGTTATGTTTTTTGGCAAGCTCCGCAATCTTTTTGCCTTCGGAGACGTTGGCCGCAAGGGGCTTTTCAATCAGTACCGCGATATTGTTTTCGATAAACAGTTTTGCCAGATCCAGGTGCGTTACCGTTGGAGTTGCAATAGTTACGGCGTCAACCTTGCCGAGGATATCGTTATAATCGGAAAGTGCCGCGCAGTTATATTGCTCGGCCAGGGTCCGGGCCTTGTCGGCATCAATATCGACGACGGCAATAAAATCACTCTGCTCCAGTTGATTATAGACCTTGGCGTGTATGGCCCCCATTTTTCCTGCGCCGATGACAGCAGTTCTTACTTTTGTATTTTGCATTGTTTACCTTTGATTTGCTGTTTTGCTTCCATGCCAAACTCTACTGTCTGTGGTTAAAGACACTCCCCCTTAATGTCATCTAAACGTTTCGAGATATCTGCCGTACTGATGCGTACTGCTTTTGGTTATGCTGTCAATCATCGCCTGAATATTTTCATCGAGTCCGTTCTCCAGTGCCAGAGTTTTTGCATTTTCCAGTAACGAACCTGTCTTGCGGTAGAGTTTTTTATATGCGTCGAGTATTTGCGCCTGTTGTTGTTCGTTCAGGCCGGCCCGTTGTAAACCTCGCTTATTAACACCTCGAACTCGTGGTGGATAATGCCCGCTGATGGTCAGGAAAGGAGGTATGTCCCGGGTAATTCCGGCGAGACCCGCAACGTAACACCATTTACCTATTGTAACAAACTGGTGCGATCCTGACAGACCGCTGAACCAGGCCCCGTTATCGATTTTGCAGTGCCCCCCTATCTGAACAAGATTGCTCATAACAATCTTGTCTCCAAGTGTGCAGTCGTGTCCGATGTGGGCGCCGACCATAATGAAATTGTTATTACCAATTGTGGTTTGCGTTCCCGGATGCATACCGGGATGGATTGTTACCTGCTCGTGAATGACGTTTCCGTCGCCCATCACAAGCCTGCCGATTTCGGCGTCTACGCTCAAATTCAGCGTTTGCGGTCGACTACCAATCACGCAATTCGGAAAAAAATGATTATTTTCTCCGATTTTGACATCCTTGCTAATCACCACATTGGCTTCGAGTATAGTACCTGTCCCGATTGAGACCCCGCTATCAACAAAGCAGTTGGGCCCAACCTTAACTCCGTCAGCCAGCTCGGCATCTTTATGAATTACTGCGCTTGGATGGATCTGTAATTCCATTCTTTTTCTCTTACCTCCGAGAATTATTGGTAGATTCACATATCAGTTTTAGATAATAACTAACAATTATCACTTTAAAATTGCTTCTATACTTTCTCGTCGTCAACGAGCATAAATTTGATTTGCGCTTCGGCGACTACCGTATCGCCTACCATTGCTTTGCACCGACAATGTGCCGTTCTTTTCTTCAATCTGATTGTCTCGGCAGTAAGAATAAGCTGGTCGCCGGGAACAACGGGTTTTCGCAGTTTTACGTTATTCATACTCAGCAGCATTGCCAGTTGCCCGGTATGTTCGAGCCTCTGTGCAAACAATAATCCGGACACTTGAGCCATTGCTTCTACGATAAGAACTCCGGGCATAATTGGAGTTCCGGGGAAATGTCCCTGGAAAAACTGCTCGTTAATACTTACGTTCTTTATGCCCTTTATTCGAGTATCACCTTCGATTTCAATTACTTTGTCCACTAATAAAAAAGGGTATCTATGCGGCAGAATCTTCGTAATCTGCCGAATATCCAACAGCGCATCAGTCCCGAACTTTTCCATTTGTTCCTGCTGCTGGGCCGCTTCGTATAATTTCTTTGCGAGCTGCTGGTTCAGCGAATGGCCGCTTTTATAAGCAACAATTCTTCCCTTAATGGCTCGTCCTACGAGGGTAAGATCTCCGATTAAATCAACAATCTTATGCCTGACACACTCGTCGGGAAACCTGTAACTGTTCTTAACAGGGCCGTCTGAGTTTATGACTAAAAGGTCTCGTGGGCTGATGTGTGTCCCCATTCCCCGGCTCTGAAACAGCTTGGCTTCAGCTTCGAGTAAAAAGGTCCGGGCCGGTGCCAGATTTTTCTCGAAAGACTCGGGTGTAAGCCGACAACTGAAAATCTGCCTGCCGATACCGGTGTGACCGCCGTAATCCAGGTCATAAGTCAGATTTAATCCGTCATCTGAATACGGCAGGGCGTAAACACAGGCATCACCTGCGGTAATAGTAACGGGCTTGCGGATAACAAATTCTTTCCGGCTTACATTCTGCTCAACTAAGCCCGCACGTTTAAGGACTTTGAAGTACTCTGCACTGCTACAGTCAGGGGCCGGTAACTCTGCGCCGTTAACTTCTACGACAATATTGTCAATCTCAAGTGCATTGACTGCGGCAAGACAATGTTCGATGGTTTCTATACTCACGGCCCCTTTTTTTATCGTTGTTCGGCGGCTGCGCTCGGCAATATTGGGCGCGACAGCGCTAATGCGTACCGGTTCGGGGACATCTGTGCGAACAAAAGTTATCCCTGAATTCGCAGGAGCTGGCCGGAAAACAAGCTTTGTTTCCTCACCTCCGAACAAGCCAAGACCGTGTATCTTGCCCTCACTCATTATCGTCTTCTGCAGCTTCAAGTCTTTCTACCCTCTTTATTAGTTGCTTTACCTGCTTTGCCATATTGGGCAAACGTCTCCTGGCGCTGATTATCCGGAATTCCTCTTTCTTTTCGAGCGCCGGTGTCCCAAACATTTCTTGTCCGGCAGGTACGTCCTGGCTGACGCCTGATTGCCCGGCAATCATTACTCCATCGCCTATTTCAATATTGTCCCTCAAAGCGGCCTGGCCTCCCATGACAACACCATTACCGAGCTTGCTACTGCCGGCGATGGCACACTGTGCTGTTATCAGGCAGCATTTGCCGATGACTACGTTATGGGCTATATGAACAAGGTTATCTAACTTTGTACCGGTTCCTATTATAGTATTATCAAATTTGGCTCTGTCAATGCAGCAGTTGGCTCCAATCTCGACAAAATCTTCAATTATAACTCCGCCAATGTGCGGAATAAGTCTGTGTTCGCTATCGATAAATGAATAACCAAAGCCTGTTGAGCCGATCGTGCTGTTTGCCTGAATCACCACATTGTTGCCTAAACGGCAGTTATGATAAATAACTACATTAGTGTCAAGCCGGCAATTGTTCCCGATTTTTGAATTCTCACCTATTTTGCATCCGCTGGCGATTACACTGTTTGGGCCGATTTCAACGCCATCGTCAATCACTACGTATGCGCCAATGGAAACACCTTCGGCAATCTTGATATTCCGGGCAAGCCTTGCGGTTGGGTCAATGCCCGGGGTAACTGCCTTTAGTTTTGGCGCAAAAATATTCATAACTTCTATTAAAGCGGCATTAATATTTTTGACGACCAGTTGCGGTTTGTCTAAACCCTCAATACATTCG
>DAOUVA010000402.1 GCA_030667885.1 Phycisphaerae bacterium | reverse complement strand
TCGGTTAAAGTCGGCTCTCTTATCGGAGACCACGTTAAGACGTCAATCGGAACACTTTTCAATACCGGCTCTTATGTCGGACCGATGGCCCTGATTATGGGTACAGGTAAGCCGTTGCCGAAATATATACCGGCGTTTGCGTGGTTCATCGAGGGCATCGTAACAAAAGGATTTGGCAAAGGAAAATTGTATGAAACGGCCAAGATGGCAATGAGCAGGCGAAAATGTCAATGGACCCAGACCGAGCAGGATATGTGGGATGCAGTCTTTGAAATGACAGCCACGATTAGAAAACAAGCCGTCAAAAAAGGCCGAAAAGCAATGTTAACTCGATAAAATGAAAGGGAACTTAATCAATGGCAACAGTAGAAGAACGTGTTAAAGCAGTGACCGCACAGGTCTTAAAAATTGACTCGGATCAAATCAAACTTGAAGACAATTTTACCGCTGACCTGGGAGCCGAAAGTGTACAGTCCATCGAACTGGTGGCTATGTTCGAAGAAGAATTCGGCATTGAAATGGATGAGGATGCCGCCCTTTCGGTGGAAACCGTCGGTACAGCGGTCGATTTTATTGCTAAGGTCTGCAAGGAACAAGGCGTTGACGTATAGCAATAATATGTAGTCTGTAATATAAGAAACGAAAGGGCCTACAATGAACAAGGCAAAAAAACGACATCCCCTCGTGGATGCAAAGAAACCAAACCTGCTGGAAGATACATATCCATACAGCTTACCCCCACTGATTCGCTTTGAAGGACCAGTGGTTGAAAATATAGACGGCAAAGCAGTGGAATTTGACTTCGGGGCTGTTAAAGACCGGAACATCCTGATTAGCGATACGACTTTCCGCGACGGCCAGCAGGCACGTCCACCTTATACTATTGATCAAATGGTACATATCTACGACCTTTTGAGCCGTCTTAGCGGTCCGAATGGAGTAATACGGCAGACTGAGTTTTTCCTTTACACAAAGAACGACCGGGAAACGCTCGATAAATGCCGTAGCCTCGGTCATAAATATCCTGAATGCACCGGCTGGATTCGGGCGATTAAAGGGGATTTTCGCCTCGTCAAAGAAGCCGGACTAAAAGAAACCGGCATGCTCACAAGCTGCTCAGACTACCACATATTTCAGAAACTGAAATTCCGCAGCCGTGCCGAATGCATGGACAGCTATTGCGAAGTTGTGGAGGCGGCTTTTGAAGCCGGCGTGCGCCCCCGCTGCCACCTCGAAGACTTGACACGGGCGGATATTG
Source organism: Phycisphaerae bacterium (assembly GCA_030667885.1). Taxonomy (GTDB): domain Bacteria; phylum Planctomycetota; class Phycisphaerae; order Sedimentisphaerales; family Anaerobacaceae; genus NIOZ-UU13. The sequence continues at coordinate 3,484 of DAOUVA010000402.1, read as the reverse complement.
ATGGCTTTGTCCTTCCGTTCGTAGAGCGTTTAATGGAAATGAGCAGCCAGGTACCGGAAGAACTCACAGCTAAAATTCGTCTTTGTGATACTATGGGCTTTGGAATTAGTTACCCAGGCGCTGAACTGCCCAGAAGTATTCCAAAACTAATCTATAAGCTAAACCAGGAATGTGGTGTGCCGAGCGACCGGCTGGAGTGGCACGGACACAACGACTTCCACAAGGTGCATACCAACGGCGGGACAGCATGGCTGTACGGCTGTGATGTGGTAAATACGACATTATTTGGCTTCGGAGAACGTACCGGGAATCCTCCTCTCGAAAGCGCAATTTTCGAGTACATCGCATTGAAAGGAGGCCTCTGTGAAATTGATACAATGGTAATCACGGAATTAGCCGACTATATGCGGTCCATCGGCCTTCCAATACCGGACAACTATCCGTTCGTAGGCAGGTCATTCAATACTACCCGTGCCGGTATCCACGCCGACGGGCTTCGTCGCGATGAGCAGATATATAACATTTTCGACACTGAGAAACTGCTCGCCCGACCGCCCCGCGTGGCCATCACCGACAAAAGCGGGACCGACGGCGTCGTACACTGGATCAATGAGTTCTTTGGCCTTAAGGGTGAAGAACGAATCAACAAGATTAAAATACACAAAATAGCTCGCTGGGTCATCGACCAGTATGACGAGCACGGCCGCCTGACCGCTATCAGCGACCAGGAACTCGAAGCCAAGGTAAAAGAGCTGATGCCTGATTATTGGGCAAAATATAAAGCCAGTTAGAAATAACAAGCTGCTAAAGTCAAACAGGATAGCTGCTAATAGTCAAATATTAGCAGCTTTTTTTATTATTATAATTATCGTATTGTAAAACAGTATCGAACATTGCAAGGACATTTTCTACGGGGGTTTCTTCAAGAATAGTGTCATGGCTGGCGCCTGCGATATAGCCTCCGCCTGGTGCCATGATATCAAGCACTTTACGTGTCTCGGCGGAAACGGTATCGGGTGTACCTTCAATAAGCACGTGATGTGAATCGATTGCGCCGTTGAAGAGAATCCTGTCCCCGAAATCGGCCTTGAGCTTTTTCAGGTCCATCCCATAGCAAGACGGCTGAATAGCATGCAGACCGTCAAGGCCGACTTCAATCATCATCGGAATCAACGGAGCAAAACCACCGCAGCAGTGAAGCTGAACTTTCAGGCTATAGGAATGGCCAAGGTCAATCAGTCTTTTGAGGTGCGGCAGGATAAATCGCTCAAAAAGGGCCGGACTCAGCAGAGGGCCGGTTTGACTTCCAAAATCATTACCGATGAAGAATATATCGATAACGTCGGCGGCAGCATCGAATATTCGCCGGCTGACTGCTGCATAGTAATCAACCAGGTGCTGCATAACCGAATCGACAAACTCCGGCTGGTCATACATTTTCATATAAAGATTTTCCATACCAAGCAGGTCGATAGCATCATGCCAGAATGGTGACCAGTCGCCGCCGAGAATTGCATATTGTCCCTTGTAAACCTGCGCTTCTGCTTTTATTTTCGAGACATCCATCAAATTCGGATCGGGCCAGGGATAATCGTGCACCTGTTGTATCGCAACATTTGCCAGTGGATGGCTCATCGGCTGACCATAACCCATTCCCTGTCGTTCAATTCCGAATATTGTTCTCGAAGTAGCGCCCTCAGACAATGCAAACTCCGGCCCGTCATATTCGGCTAATACCCGCCGGAAATCATCACCGAATCGCACACGAAGGTCTTCATCATCAAGTTTAAGCTCGCGTTTGGCTTTTTCCCAAAACTCGACTGACGCACCGCACCAGCAAGGCACACGGTCGGGTTCGGCGTGTTCGAATGCCGCTAAAACGCGCTGTCGTGATGTCATATGCAATGAACCACCTCTATCTAATTTCTACATTTGCTATGCAACTTAAGTTTTCCAGGTGTTATAATACCAGAATGAGCCATACGATTTCAAGCTGCTTGATGAATATTGGTCACCCGATAAAAAACAATATGCAAACAGCTCTCGAAAATATTCTTGCCATGATTGATGTCTTTCGAGAATATGGTATCTTTGAAAAAAGATAAACTTCTGGATGATTAAATGTCTGTGAATGATTGTGAAATCCTGCGCATGCAGGGGATTGTAAAGGAATTTTCAGGTACGCGGGTGCTTGATGAAGTGGATTTCGACGTCCGCGGCGGCGAAGTCCATGCGCTCATCGGTGAGAATGGGGCAGGCAAATCAACGCTTATGAACGTGCTTGCGGGTCGGTTTGACGACTATCGTGGCCGCATAAGATTCGATGACCGTGATGTAAGGATTAGCAATCCCCGCCAGGGGCGTGATATGGGTATCGCCATTATCTATCAGGAACTGAGCGTGCTGCCTAATTTCACCGTGGCCGAGAATATTATGCTCGGTGATGAGAAAGCCAGGCACTGGATACGAAAAATGGACAGAGCATCCATCAGGGACGAAGCATCCAAAGCAATTAAGTATCTGCGCTTCGATCTGGACCCTGATGAGCCGGTAAGCAGGCTAAGTAAGGCCCGGCAATGCCTGGTTGAGATTGCCGGCGCTGTACGCCGCAATGCCAAGCTGCTTGTATTCGACGAGCCCACAGCTTCCCTTGGCAGTGAAGATATCGACAAACTATTCCAGGTAATCAAAGATCTCAGGTACAAGGGGCTGGCGATTGTGTATATTTCACATCGATTGGGAGAGCTGCCCCGGATTGCCGACCGCGTCACCGTACTGCGTGACGGTAAAGTAGTAGGCACCAAAAGCATTAGTGAATGCGAAATATCGGATCTAACCCGTATGATGCTCGGACACGATTTGGGTGAGATATTTCCCGAGAAAAAGAATCATCCGGGAAAAACCATCCTTAAAGTAAACGGTCTAAGCAGCCCGGGAGTCTTTGAAAACATTTCTTTCGAACTTCGCGCCGGTGAGATTTTAGGCATCGCCGGCCTGGTAGGTTCTGGGCGCACTGAAATCGTCCGCGCCATTTTCGGAGCGGATAAAGCTTCGGGTAAAGTTGAATTTCAGGGCAAGCCCATTTCGGTGCGTTCTCCTAATTTATGCCGTAACCTGGGTATCGGGATGGTTCCTGAGAATCGCAAGCTTGAGGGCAACATAACAGGCAGACCAATCTGCGAGAATCTCAACATAAGCATCCTCGAACGGCTCAGCGGTGCTTTCGGATTCCAGTCACTGCGACGCCTGTCTAACAGCGCCCAAGGCATGATTTCAAGGATGAGTGTTGACCCACCCGATTTGAAGATGGAAATACAAAGCCTCAGCGGTGGTAATCAACAGAAGGTTGTAGTCGGCCGCTGGCTGGCAGCCGATTCGAATGTGATTATTTTCGACGAGCCCACTCAAGGTATCGACGTAGGCACTAAGGCACAAATGTACAGATTGATTATGGATTTGGCCTGCGAGGGAAAGGCAATAATTC